>DEPC01000205.1 GCA_002358555.1 Hungatella sp. UBA3402
TATCCAAATCCATCAATCGTTTACTGGACGACATAAAGAACAAGAAAGAACAAAATTTGGTGGAAACCGTATCCTTGCGTGCCATGCAAAAAGCCCGTTATTCCACTCATAATATCGGTCACTACGGTCTGGCGTTCGACTATTATACCCATTTCACCTCACCTATCCGCCGTTTCCCGGATATGATGGTACACCGTCTGCTCACCCGCTATCTGGCAGGAGGACGTACGGCACAGGAAACGAAATACGAAGAACTGTGCGACCATAGTTCTGAGATGGAGCAAATCGCTGCCAACGCGGAACGTGCGTCTGTAAAATACAAACAAGTAGAGTTTATGAGCGAACGTCTGGGCATGGAGTTCGATGGCGTCATTTCCGGAGTTACCGAATGGGGGCTGTATGTGGAACTGAATGAAAACAAATGCGAAGGTATGGTTCCCATGCGCGACCTTGGTGACGATTATTATGATTTCGATGAAAAGAACTATTGCCTGACAGGCCGCCGGCATCACAAGAAATTCAGTTTGGGAGATCCGGTTACGATTAAAGTAGCCCGCGCCAATCTGGAGAAAAAACAACTTGATTTCGCTTTGATCGAAAAATAAAGATTCATATCCTGTTGCAGGGGCGGATAAAGCCTCATAGCCGTCAGGCTAAGCTAGCTTATTAAATAAAAGGTAGGTATTCTTATCCTTCTGAAATTGTTTTAAATATGGGTGTTCTTCGTTCAAGCCTCACAGATGAATTGGTGGAACGTTGCGCAAGGGAAAGTGGTTTTAAAAAGAGAAATTCAAAAATCACTCCCTCTATATTCATAGACATGTTGTTATACTGTGCTTCCTTAAATACGGGAAAATATTCATTGTCTCAAACGGGTATCTACTCGTTTGAGACTTTTGGTGTTTATGCTTCTAAGCAATCTATAGATGAGCGCTTCAATGTATCAGCTCAATCTTTTGTAAAATCAATCTTGTCGCATCTGATTGCGAATTACATTTCTATTTCTCTGGAAAAATCCTATTTGTCAAATTTTGAGCGAGTAAGAATAAAAGATTCCACTAAATTCATCTTGCCTGATTTTCTGAAAGAGTATTATCGGGGGACCGGTGGAAACGTCAAAACTTCCAAAGCTGGTATCAGTATTCAATTTGAGTATGATATTAAAAGTGCATCTATCGTAGATTTGGTTTTGACTGATGGTACCCGTAATGATATAACAGACGCCAAAGAAAGTTTAGACTGTATTGGAGCCGGTGATTTGATTATTCGAGACTTGGGGTATTGTAGCCTTGCTGTGATTGAAGGGATAAAGCAAAGAGAAGCCTTTTATATTTATCGTTTAATGCCTTCGTTGTCTGTTTTTGATTTTCATGGAGAAGAAATTAATTTCAAAAGAATCTATGAGAAGATGAGAAAGTATTCTATTCCTTACTTGGAAATGATTGTATATATCGGAAATAAAGAAAGAGTAATGACACGTTTATGTATCAGTCTAGCTTCTGAGAAGGCTTACAACCAACGGCTGGATAAACTAAAAAAAGCTAATCAGAGGAGAAAGGACAACATCAGTGAAAACTCCAAGCTGCGCTTCAAACTTAATTTATTCATAACTAATGTGCCGGCTTATATCCTTCCGGCCAAAGATATACAAGACCTGTACCATATCAGATGGCAAATAGAATTGATCTTTAAACAATGGAAATCGACTTGTGGAATCCATCAGATACCAACGATGAAGGTGTACAGATTCCTATGTGTGTTTTATGCAAAACTCATATTGATCCTTGCTTGTTCTGCATTGGCTAATTTGCTTAATGCATACTATTACCACAAAGGAAGGAAACTATTAAGCATACATAAATGCATGAAAACATTATGGAGTAACTTTGCAATCCTACGCCTAGTCATTGAAGAGGAAGAAAAAGAGGCTTATAAAAATTTCAGGAAACTCATTGATAAGGTGTCAATGAATCATTATCTTGAAAGAAAAAACAAAAAGTTGTCTTATATTGATTTATTTATCCGATTCACAGAACCGTAATATTGATTAACTTTGAAGTCAAAAGGCGAAATGCCCTAAGTTTAGCCACTTGACACTTCGCCTTAATCGAAAAAACTTAATAGTTCTTTGTCATGCTGAAAAATACGAAATCAAACCCTGTTCCCAAAAGGAATGGGGTAAAAAAAGCTCTAATCGAAAGATTTTTAACTTTATTTCAATGTAAATAGGCTTAGCCTGACGGCTATGGGGTGGCTCCGCCCCTTGGCGCTAGCCGCTCCCCGACCGATGAGTTATCTAGAGAATAATAATGCGTGATATTAGTTGTATTTAGAGATGTATAAGATTACCCTGGACAGGAGTTGGGGCGCTGAGATGTCCCGTTAATCCGGCAGCTAAAGAAGGCATATTGTTGATTTCTTCATGTTTTACTCATATTGGGCTAGAATCGTGCTTAAATCATTGGCACGCATCACACCACTTTGCCGCCATAACTGTTTGCCATCCTTAAAAATCATCAGTGTGGGAACCGATTGAATCTGATAGTGTGCGGCAATTTCTCTGTGCTTGTCCACATCTACTTTGACAATTCTTACTTTTTCACCTTTTATTCCTTTTAGTTCTTCCAAAATAGGTTTCATGGTTTTGCAAGGCCCGCACCATTCGGCAAAAAAATCAACTAATACAGGGATGTTTGAGGTGATTAAATCTTCAAATCTTTCCATAATGTTCTCCTTTCGTTATTTTTATCATAATAAAAACGCTTATAGAGTGTTTTTTGTTTAAAAAATGAAGCCGAAACAGTGTAAACTGTCCCGGCTTTGCATATCATAAGGTTGATGATTGTTATTTCTTAACAGAAGAAGGAGTATAACGTGCGTTCAGCCCGTCAATGATTTCCTGTGTGATGTTGTATGCCGGATTAGCGTATAACAAGTTATCAAATCCTGTATTGCTGATAATCAGATCATATCCTTTGTTCTGATTGTAGATTTTCAAGAATGAGTTAATGGAATCGCGTAACTGCAAGCTGTTCTTCTGATTTTCAGAAGCCAGTTCGTCGCTTAGTTTCTGTTGCAGTGCTTGCAATTCTTGTTGCTGTTTCATCAGTCTCATCTGTTCCTGTTCAGCTCGTTCACGTGTGGCGAAGCCGTTATTTTCCAGTTTGCGTTGGAATTCTTTAGCGTCAGCATCCAGCTTCTTCGCTTTTTCATTCAAAGTAGTGCGGATATTTTCTTCCTTCTGTATCATCACTTCGTTTAGGTCATTCCAAAAATTGTACTTAGTCAACAGTGAATCGATTTCCACGTATGCTATTTTCATGTTTGAAGAACCGGCAACACCGGCTGCCGGAGCAGCGGAGGAAGTTGCAGCGTTGTTGCTGTTGTCGCTACATTGTGCAAACACTAACACGGTGGCCAGTGCTAAAAATCCATTCAGGATGAAATT
>DEPC01000030.1 GCA_002358555.1 Hungatella sp. UBA3402
GCCAGTCGGCAATATCGGAGAAGGCCTTACCATGGCAGAGGCAATAGGAGCTAAGAATTTTGAAAGTCAAGGTCTTCAATTAGTGTATGTCAGCTATACCTGTGGGGTAGGTATCAATGAGGAATCTGGTCTGATTGTCAGTGTTAGTGGAGAGAGAGTAGTAAATGAATGGAGTTATCAGTCCCATGTTGCAGAAGCTTTAGCTCAAGCTAAGAGCCCATTGGGATATTATATTGCCACAGACAATGACCCCAATCCTACAGTACAATATGGCATTACTCTAGATTCTACAATAAAAGCTGCTACTGTAGAGGAATTGGCAGAGCAACTGTCCATGGATTCTACGGTTTTGAAAGCTACTATAGACCATTATAATGAATTATGTGCCAAAGGAGAAGATGAAGACTTTGGAAAACCAGCCGAATATATGATTCCATTAGAAGGAGAAACTTACTATGCAATTGCTATGAATCCAGGTTCATCTGCAACCTTTGGAGGGCTGGAAATCAATGAAAATTCTCAGGTATTAAACACTGAAAATAAACCTATCAAGGGATTGTATGCAGCAGGAGAGGTGGCATTTACTGGGTTATTTGGTACAGAATATCCTTGCTGTGGTATGGCCATTGGGTCAGCAGTATATTTTGGAAGGATTGCAGGAACCAACGCAGCAGCAGAACAATAAAATAGAGATTGTGGAAAAATTATGAAGTTCCTCACAAAAATAAGGAAAAGATAAAGAAAATCATTAGTAAAGAAGAAACATAACAAAAAGAGACTGTTATCTGTCAACTCGTTCCCCTAAAGGGAGAGGGAAGACGGTCTGTTAAATTCTATGAAATTGTGAATTTACTGGAGCAGTCTCTTTTTCATACTTACAAAAATACATCTGCAAATGTATTTGTAATACGGACATTTGTAAGTGACAAACGCAAAAACTCTTGACAGAGTACAGAGATTAAGGTATTATCTTATCTTGCATAAGAGTGTGTTAAAAGGGCACTTATTTACAGGAGGATATCATGAAGAAAGTAGTGAAGTTTGGCGGCAGCTCTCTTGCCAGTGCTAGACAATTCAAGAAAGTAGGAGAAATTATTCGCTCCGATAAATCTAGGCGGTATGTAGTTCCATCTGCACCAGGCAAGAGAAATGATAAAGACGAGAAAGTAACCGATCTTTTGTATGAATGTTATGATGCAGCCTATGCAGGGGCATCTTATAAAAAAATTTTGGAAAAAATTAAAAAGCGTTATGAAGATATTATTGATGGTTTGGGATTGAATTTAAATTTAGACCATGAATTTAACAAAATAGAGGAAAATTTTCTTGCTAAAGCAGGTCGAGATTATGCAGCATCCAGGGGAGAATACTTAAATGGTCTTGTAATGGCAGAATATTTGGGTTATGAGTTTATTGATGCTGCTGAAGTAGTATTTTTTGATGAAAATGGTATCTTTGAGCCAGAAACTACCAACAAAGAGCTATCGGAAAAACTGGAACATGTAGAAAAAGCAGTCATTCCTGGATTCTATGGTTCTAAGCATGATGGAACAGTGAAAACATTTTCTAGAGGAGGCTCTGATGTTACTGGTTCCATTGTGGCAAAGGCTATTCATGCAGACATGTATGAGAATTGGACCGATGTATCTGGATTCTTGGTAGCTGACCCAAGGATTGTAAAGGACCCCCAGGTGATTGAAACTATCACTTACCGAGAATTGAGGGAGCTTGCCTATATGGGGGCAAGTGTTCTCCATGAAGATGCCATTTTTCCGGTGCGCAAGGAAGGAATACCCATCAATATCCGTAATACTAACCGTCCAGATGACAAAGGAACTTTGATTGTAGAAAGTACATGTCGAAAGCCTAAGTATACTATCACAGGTATAGCGGGAAAGACGGGATTTTGTTCTATCAATGTAGAAAAAGCCATGATGAACTCTGAAGTAGGATTTGGAAGAAAGGTGCTGGAAGTATTTGAAAACTATGGAATTTCCTTTGAACATATGCCATCAGGCATTGATACTATGACTATCTTTGTCCACCAGTCAGAGTTTGAGGAGTTTGAACAGTCAGTAATTGCAGGAATACACCGAGCTGTGGAGCCGGATTTTGTGGAGATGGAGTCCGATTTGGCTCTGATTGCTGTAGTAGGTAGGGGTATGAAAGCTACGAGAGGAACCGCAGGAAGAATCTTTTCTGCATTAGCTCATGCAAGAGTGAATGTAAAAATGATTGACCAAGGCTCAAGTGAACTGAATATTATTATTGGTGTGAAAAATGCAGATTTTGATGCAGCAATTAGGGCTATCTATGATATTTTTGTTTCCGTGGAGCTGCCAAGAGACTGATAGATTAACTTAACTAGTACAACAAGTTATGAAGGCTGCGCTTCTTCTTTAAAGGGGTTGATTTACCTTTCTGATATTGCTATAATTAAGGAAACACGTTTATGTGCACGCAGGGCATCAGCCTGATATTTGTGACACATAATAGCAATAGAAAAGCTCTGCTCATGAAACGTTAGAATGGAGGAATGTATGGTAGCATTTTCACACAAGATTTCAGACCCTAACGGGCTTCATGCTAGGAATGCAGCATACTTGGCAAAATTTGGCACCACTTGTGAATGTAAGGTTCATGCCACATGCAAGGGCAGCACCACAGATGCAAAACACCTTATGGGCCTGATGAAACTAAGAGCAAAATGCGGAGATATCCTGGATTTTAGAGTGGAAGGGAAATCAGAAGTAAAGACAGCAGAGGAACTAAAAAGATTAGCAGGGAAACTTTTGTAAAAGGGAAAGTTTCCCTTTTTTCCTAGTAGTTAGGAATTCTATTTGCCTCCTGACCAATCTATTTTTCGATTATGATATAGAGAAAGTAAAGGATAACCGTTTCACTATCTGAATGGTTATAGAAAGTAACCGCAGGAGGAAATCAATTTGAATGACAGACAGGAAAAGCTCCTCGAGCTGCTGGCAGAAAAGAAAGACTGGATGACCAGTCGAGAATTAGCAGGAGTTTTGAGAGTGACAGACCGAACGATTCGATCAGATATAGATGCCATCAATAAGCAGCCAGGAAGACTTCGGGTTGAATCCAATGTTCGCAAAGGATATCGGGTAGAGGTGAGAACAAATATTGAGAAGGAATTTCCATCTTCTCCAGAGATTCCACAAACTCCTGGCGCACGCTGCATCTATTTGATTCAGAGATTGCTGTTTGAAACCAAAGAGTTGAATGTAACTGAACTGCAGGAGCAGATTTATGTCAGTGATTATTCTATCCAAAAGGATTTAAAACGGATACGGAAGATGATTGAACCCTATCCAGGTCTGAAATTAGTAAGAAATCTGGCATGTATCTCCCTCCAAGGAGATGAGAATATCAAGCGGAAATTTTACCGAGACCTTTTGGTGGCTGAAGTGCAGGAGAATTTCTTGAATCTAAACAGATTAGCTCATCTATACAAAAGCTTTGATTTGATTGAAGTAAAGAATATTTTTGTGGAAGTTTTAGAAGAATATGATTACTCTATCCATGAAGCTATGTTTTCCATGCTCATTATTCATGCAGGAACCAGTATTGAGCGAATGAGTACCTGCCACTATATCCAGATTGAAGAAACTCAACAGGGATTAGAAGAAACAATTGAGTATCAGATTGCAAAGACATTTTTTGAGAGAATTTCTAGACGCCTTCATATCCAGGTAAAAGAAGGGGAAGTAGTGATGTTTGCTCTGGTAATTATGGGACGTCGAGCTTCCAATTATGCTAGCGACCATATTAAAGTGGGGGAACAATGGCTGAATACTAAGCGTTTGGCAGAAGGTTCTTTACTTCGTTTAATGGAAGTGTTTGGTGTGGATTACCGAGATGACGAGGATTTAACTGCAGGGTTAAAGATGCATTTGCGTGGACTCATTGAACGGGCCAAAAACCAGGTGGCATTGGAAGATATCTTTTTAGAGGAAATCAAGCAAAATTATCCTTTGGTTTTTGAGATGGGAGTTTGTATTACTGGATATCTGGAAGAACAGTTAGGCATCAGCATCTCTGAGATGGAAAGTGGATTTATTGCATTACACTTAGGAGCTGCCAGTGAACGGATGAATTCTGCCAGAAAATATCGGGCAATTATGATTATGCCTTATAATCAGACCTTCTTTGATATGTGCGAAAAGCGTATTATGGAAATGTTTCGAGAGCGAATGGTAGTAGTAAAACGGTTCAGCTATTTTGAAGAAACAGCAGTAAAACAGATGGCTCCAGATTTAATTCTCACAACCTCTCCTATTGAGCATAAGCTAAATATCCCTACTGTTTCAGTCAGTGTGTTTATTGATTCAGAGACAGAGTCCAGAATACTACAGGCATTGAATCAGTTAGATAAAAATAGGTTTCGCTTGGAATTTGCGTCCCATATCGGCAGATTAATCCGAAAGGAACATTATTACCCCAATTTAGTCTGCCAGACACCAGAAGATGTCATTTACTGTCTATGTAGAGGATTAGAAAAGGAAGGGATTGTAAATAAAAATTTCAAAGATGTTGTGTTGGAGAGGGAGCGAATGAGTCCTACTTCATTTGCCAATGTGCTGGCAATTCCACATGCATTTCAGGCATATGCGACTCGGTCCACAATTGCAGTGGCTCAGTTGTCTGCTCCTATGAAATGGGGAAGCTTTGATGTACGTTTGGTCATGCTATTTGCTATCAATGAAGGAGACCAAAGAATGATTAAAATCTTTTTTGACTGGGTTTCTGAGGTCATTAACAGTCCAGAAGAAATAGAAAAATTGATACAGGAATGTTCCTACGAAGAATTTGTAGAACGGATTATGGAATAAAAACAGGGTGGAAAATACACTCTGTTTTTTTAATACAAAAAAATCCCTGTATGATTGTCTTTAGACTGTACAAAATAGGTTACAGTTGAAGTTTAAATGGTTTTTCTTTCTCAACCTTAGCTTCCAAGATAAATCTTAGCAAAGTATTCAGGAAAGAAGGAACTATATATTGTAAAAAATAGATAAAAATAAATTTCCTAATAGCTAGGAAATAGATTTATTGCACAAAAGAGTAATAAAAAGCTATACTGTAATCAGAAAAAAGAGAAGGAGGGGAAATGGTGGAAGGATTAGAATTGATTTGTTTTCAGATTATTTCCAACGTAGGAACAGCCCGTTCCACTTATATTGAGGCAATTCACAAGGCAAAGGACGGTGACTTTGAAGGTGCCAAAGAGTGTATGGAGGCTGGACAAAAGGAGTTTTTAAAAGGTCATGAAGCGCATTTTGAATTGCTTCAAAAGGAAGCTCAAGGAAATCCAGTTGGTGGCTCTTTAATCTTAATCCATGCAGAAGACCAGCTTATGAGTGCAGAAGGTTTTAAGATTATTGCAGAGGAAATGATTGCCAGTTACAAACGTATCGCCGAGTTAGAGAAAAAGCTAACTAATTAAATGGAAGAGGAGAGATAATCATGAAGAAAATTTATTTATTTTGTAGTGCAGGAATGTCCACCAGTATGCTGGCTAGCAAGATGCAGTCTGTCGCAACATCCCATGACTTACCTATTGAGGTTGAGGCATTTTCAGATGGAAAAATCGGACAAATTATTGAAGAACGTCATCCTGATGTAATCCTTTTAGGACCACAGGTAAAACATCGCTATCAGGAAGTGGTAAATCAATATGGCTCTACAGGTATCCCCATTGCAGTAATTGACCAGACAGCCTATGGTATGATGGACGGAGAAAAAGTCTTAAAAACAGCAATTAAAATGATGAAAGAAGCAAAAAAATCATAGGTATGTGAAAGAAGTTGAACAGGGGGCGTTATTATGTTACAGAAGTTAGAAAAATTTTTCATGCCATTGGCTGAAAAAATAGGTAGAAATAAATATCTTATTGCAATACGTGACGGCTTCCTGCTGTCTATGCCGCTGCTGATTGTAGGTTCCTTTTTCCTGCTAATCGCCAATTTCCCCATACCAGGTTGGACGCAGTTTTGGGCACAGTTTTTTGGAGATAACTGGGCTTCTTATTTTTCCAAACCTACAGATGCTACATTCTCTATTATGGCAATTCTGGCTGTAATTGGAATTGGTTATTCCTTTGCAGAGCAGATGAAGGTAGACCGCCTCTTTGGCGCAGCGATTTCCCTGGTAAGCTGGTTCCTCATCATGCCTTATGAGATACTTTTTAATGGAGAAGTAGTAAGCGGGATCCCTCTGGGCTGGGTAGGTTCTAAGGGAATCTTTGTAGGTATTATTTGTGCGTTTGCTGCAGTTCATATCTATTCTTGGGTTGATAAAAAGGGTTGGGTTATCAAGATGCCTGATGGTGTCCCACCTACAGTAGAAAAATCCTTTGCAGCTTTGATTCCTGCTGGAGTATCCCTTTTAGTATTCTTTGTAATCAATGTAGTATTTGCAATGACTCCATATGAGAATGCATTTAACTTTGTTTTTGTTATTTTGCAGACCCCATTGTTAAAGCTTGGAAATACTCTGCCTGCTATGGTTATTGCCTATATATTCCTCCACTTTTTCTGGTTCTTCGGAGTGAATGGTGGTTCTGTTGTAGGTGCAGTATTTAACCCGATTTTACAGACTCTTTCCGCAGAAAATTTGGCAGCATTGCAGGCTGGACAGCCAATTCCCAATATTATTTCACAGCAGTTTCAGGATTTGTTTGCTACGTTTGGCGGAGCAGGTTCCACCCTTTCCCTTCTAATTGCTATGTTGCTGTTCTGCCACTCTAAACGAGTGAAGGAATTAGGAAAGTTGGCATTTGTTCCAGGTATCTTTGGTATTAATGAACCAATTATTTTTGGTCTTCCCATTTTGTTAAATCCTTTGATGCTGGTTCCATTTATGCTTGTGCCTACTATCAATATCATTATTTCTTATTTCTGCATGAGTATTGGCCTGGTTCCTTTATGTACAGGTGTAGCAATCCCCTGGACCATGCCTGTTATTATTTCTGGATTCCTTGCAACTGGGTGGCAAGGTTCTGTGCTGCAAGCGCTTCTTTTGATACTGGGTGTATTCATCTATATGCCATTTATTAAGATGATGGATAAACAATATCTGGCTGACGAGACCAAAGCAACTGATAAAGATGATGATGACGATGATTTGTCTCTGGACGATTTATCCTTTGATGATTTATAATTTGAATATCTAAGAATTCACGCAAAGGATATGCAAAGTTATTGTTGTAGAATGACCCTCGCATAGCGAGTAGCGGAGAAGAACTTTCCGCTACTCGATTGTAGATGCTCCGTTTTAAATTTGTTTTTCTAATACTACAGCGAATATTTGAAAGTTTGTTTTTATGGAGGATAGTTATGAAGATTGTGATGATATTTGACCAGATTCAATCTGGACTTGGAACAAAAGATGATATGATGGTTCCCTTGACAGGAAAAAAGGAAGCTGTTGGACCTGCTGTTATGATGCAGCCATTTTTAAAAGAAATTGATGCTCATGTTATGGCTTGTCTGTGCTGTGGCAATGGGACTTATCTGGAGAATCCTCAGGAGGTCAGTAGAAAACTATGTGCCATGGTAAAGAAGCTGCAGCCAGATGTAGTTATCTGTGGTCCTGCCTTTAATTATGCTGATTATGCAGCGATGTGTGCGAAAGTGGCTCTTGATATTAACAACACCACAGACAGCAAAGCATTTGCCGCTATGTCTCAAGAAAATGAAGGGGTAATTGCTGAGTACAAGGACCAGATTATGATTGTGAAAACACCAAAAAAGGGTGGCATGGGCTTAAATGATTCTTTAAAAAATATCTGTCATGTGGCAAAAGCTATGGCAGAAGATAGTGGAAATTTGGCAGCATTAAGACAAGAGGTATGTTTCTGATAGGAGGAAAAATCAATGTGGGGAATGATTGCAACCTGGAGAATGGCATTGGAGGGTGTGACCAAGGGGTCCGAAATGCTGGAACAAGGTGGAAATGCCGGAGATGCAATAGAAGCTGCTATCCGAGAGGTGGAAGATTTTCCTTATTATAAATCTGTAGGATATGGCGGTCTTCCCAATGAAGAGATGGAAGTAGAGCTGGATGCAGCTTATATGGACGGAGACACTTTGGATATTGGAGCAGTAGCGGCAATCAAGGATTATGCAAATCCTGTATCCATTGCTAGACGGTTGAGCAAAGAAAAGGTAAATATTCTTCTGGTAGGAGAGGGGGCAGAGAAATTTGCCCATAAAGAGGGATTTGAGCGCAAAAATATGCTGACTGACCGAGCAAAAACATTTTACCGGAAACGGAAAAAAGAGGTAATAGAGCAGGAGCTCAAGCCCTATGCAGGACATGATACCGTTGGCATGGTATGTCTGGATAATGAGGGAAAAGTGACGGCTGCCACTTCTACCAGTGGACTATTTATGAAGAAAAAAGGACGTGTAGGCGATTCTCCGATTGCGGGTTCTGGATTTTATGCAGACAGCAAAGTTGGAGGCGCAAGTGCCACTGGACTAGGGGAAGATTTGATGAAAGGCTGTATTTCCTATGAGATTGTTCGTCTGATGAAAGAGGGGATGCATCCACAAAAAGCCTGTGAAGAGGCAGTGAACCGTCTGGATGCAGAACTGAAAGAGCGTCGGGGAACTGCAGGAGATTTATCCTTGATTGCAATGAACAATAAAGGAGAATGGGGAGTAGCCACTAATATTGAGGGATTTTCTTTTGCTGTGGCAGTGAAAGGGCAGGCTCCCGTGGTTTATCTTGTGACACGTCAGGAAGATGGACATTGCAGCTTTGAGGAGGCATCTGAGGAATGGATGGATAATTATATGAAAACCAGAATGGCTCCTGTGGAAGAATAAAAGTGATATTCCAAAAAAGTTCCTCTAAGACTCCTGTAAATGTAGTCCCAGAGGAACTTTTTTGAAGTTGTTGACTATCAGGCGGTGTTCTTGAACTGAAATCTGCTTTCTGGCAGATATGAGTTACAATTTGTGATAGGTCTGTTCCAAATGAAAGAGACATAGCAGGATATATTGATTGAATTTAGGGAAAAGCTTGTGCAAATCAGATAATAGGAATGGATTTTCACATATACTCTAAAATATGCCTGGGAAAGGAATGGAAAAAAGTGGAAGAGAAGATTTTAAGTAAGGTGGAAAGTCTAGAAAAAAAAATAATTGACGGAATTCTGGAGTTAGTAAGAATCGATAGTGTAGAGACAGCACCAACACCAGATGCTCCCTTTGGTCCAGGGGTAAAAAAGGCTCTGGAGAAAGCTTTAGAGCTGGGACAACGCCTGGGATTTTGTACTGTGAATTTAGATAATCATATTGGCTATGTAGAGTATGGAGAAGGTGAAGATTATGTCTGTGCTATGGGCCATGTTGATGTGGTTCCTGTGGGAGACGGCTGGAAACAGCCACCTTTCAGCGGATATATGGAAGATGGTGTGATTTACAGCAGAGGAGTTCTGGACAATAAGGGGCCGATTTTAACCTGCCTTTATGGGTTGTATGCATTAAAGGAATTAGGATATGAGCCAAAGCATAGGATACGGATTATCTTTGGCTGTGATGAGGAATCAGGATTTGAGGATTTGCATTATTATCTGAAAAAAGAGAAACCACCCCTCTACGGATTTACGCCCGACTGTAAATTTCCTGTTGTGTATGCAGAACGGGGCAGAGCTTTAGTTCGTATAAAGGGAAAAGAATTGGAGCCATTTTTTGCCTTTGTGACCGAGTATTTTATTGGAGCAAAAAATACTGGAGACCGTCTGGGAATTGATTTTTCCCATCAAGAATATGGAATCATGGAGATGAGAGGATATAAATTGGGGGTAGAAGAAGGGATTCCTTATTTTGAGACCGCTTTAAGTTATCCTGCTGGGCATGAGATACAAGAAATTCTTGAGAAAATTACAGAAAAAGCGAAAGGATTAGAGGTAGTGCTGGTACAGAATTATAATCCTGTAGTATTTGATAAAGACAGCCAGATGGTGAGAGCCTTGACGGAATGTTATGAGACAGTAACTGGACAGGACGGAACACCAGTGACAACCACAGGAGGTACCTATGCAAAGGCTATGCCTGGTATCGTCCCCTTTGGACCTAGCTTTCCTGGCCAGAAGGGAATCGGACATAATCCTAACGAGTGGATGGCAGTGGAGGATTTGATGAAAAATGCCAAAATCTATGCATTAGGATTGTATCGTCTAGGAAGTCTGTAATAAAAT
>DEPC01000216.1 GCA_002358555.1 Hungatella sp. UBA3402
ACAGCAGTGGTCACGGTTCCAACACCTCCTGGAACTGGGGTTGTCATGGATGCTTTCTCTTGGATAGATTGGAAATCCACATCTCCGCACAGTTTCCCATCTTCATCTACATTGATTCCCACATCAATAACCACAGCTTCTTGTCTTACATAATCTCCATTTATCATCTTAGCCTTTCCGGCTGCAGCAATCAAAATTTCTCCACTTTGGCAGGTTCCTGGAAGGTCTATGGTCCTAGTATGACAAACAGTTACTGTGGCATTTTCTTTCATTAAAAGCATAGCCAGAGGTTTGCCCACCACCATGCTTCGACCTACAATAACTGCTCTCTTTCCAGCAATTTCAATATGGTTTGCTTTTAGCATCTCCACAACTGCCTCAGCAGTACAGGGGGCAAATCCGCTGGCATCGCCAGCAAATATTTTTGCAATATTTATTGGTGATATTCCGTCCAAATCTTTTTTGGGATCCATCATATTCTCAATATCTGCCTGACAGATTTGTTTTGGCAGAGGTCTCAAAAGAAGGATTCCTGTCACATCTGGGTTTTCATTGATTTTTTTAAATTCTTCTTGAAATTGTTCATTGCTGATATCTTCTGGAAACGCATAGGATTGTGCTTCCAACCCAAATGATGCCAGTTTTTTCATAGCTCCTCGCTCATAGGACAAATCGTCTGGCTTTTCTCCTACACGGACAATCGCCAGTCTTGGAATTTGTCCATTCAGCCTTCCCAACAATCCCTGTACTTCTTCTTTTATCTTTGCAGATACTTCTGCTCCTTTTAAAATAACCATCTGTTCCGTTCCCTTCTCTTAATCAGTCTATCTATTTGAAAAGGCTCATTTTTTAGTGGTTCAATCGTTGCAAAACATTCGTATAAATGTTATCTGCCAGTACAACTCCCTCTGACAGAAATCCTATCGCCTGATTATCGACTTCCCTGGCCTTCTCTCTATCCTTCATGGACTTTGTATTAATATATATATTCATCACAGCTCCTGTCAGAGCAGTTCTTATAAACTGTACTGCCACTCCAACATCACTGATTGCCATAACACTGCCTTTTTGCTCTAATTCTCTTAAAATTCCAAGTATTTCTACAGATAGCTCCATAACCCGCAGAGGAACCAAGCTTGCTTCCAGAAGATTTTCCTCCATAACTGCTTGCTTATAAAGTTTTTCCTCTTCAGTTCCTGATGGAAGCCCATATGCTGCAGCCAAAGGAGCAAATACTCTGGCATCCTCATCTGACAAATGTACCATCTCTGCCTGCATGGAAGTAAGCTTTTCTATCATCAAAATCACTTCTTCCTCAACATCTGCATATTTTTTCTTTCCTACTGTCAAATTGCCTACCATCAATCCTAAAGCAATTCCCAAAGCCCCTGCAAGAGCAGAAGCCCCTCCTCCTCCAGGAACCGGCTGCTTTGACGATAATACATCAAGAAATTCTTGGATTGTCTGCTTTTCTATCATAGTTTTCTATCCCCTCTATTCTTTATATGTCAAAATCTTTCCAATCAGTCGATAGCTAGACCAGATGGACAGTCCATAGCCCAGTACAAGATTAAGTCCAAATCCTCCCCAACTGTCAGCTTCTGTCATCAAAGTGCCAAAATTCATAACCACATATCTAATAGTATCAAAACTTGCATCCCATTCAAAGAAAGCGCGACAGAGAGCAACTACATAATCCAGCACATTGGCAAAAAGTACCATAAATGCAGCAATTATCAGAGAGATAATTGCTCCTTTCTTATCCAATCTGCCAGATAATTTCTCATATCCCTTTAAGGCAAATTTTAACATCACAAACCCAGCAATTCCTGCAATCAGTCCAACCATACTGAGGGCAACCCATAATCCAGCTCCTATCAAGGCCCCTCCCAAGGCTCCTATTATCCCCAAAAATACATTGCTCTTTTTGATAGGTATCAATCTTACCCCACTGTTATTAGTATATCCTGTCTGTGCATTGCCAGTATATCCAGCAGCACTCTGTTCCATTCCACTAGGCATCTCTGTGCTGCCAAATCTTCCATAGATAGAGGCTCCTGTATTTACTCCAGAATAGTCATTGTTGCCAGACATTCCAATAGTATTTTCATTTTCAAAGCTACCATAACCAGAACTTCCTGTATTACTTCCAAATCCACTATATGCCCCTTCGCCGCTATATCCAGTTCCTCCAAAGCCTTGATAATTAGATTCCCCTGTGTTCTGCCACATAGCAGCCTGGCGCATAGCTTCCTGTTCCCTTATCTCTGCTAACCCAATATTTTTGCGGTTTCTGATGCCTTTCCTCAAAAGTAATATCCCTGCTATTATATTAGCGATACCAAATATTCCAAGCCACCTTGCTACTGTAAAATCTGCACGTCCCATGGGTTTTTGGGTCGTATCCAAGATACTCACTCCCAGGTAATCTTCAAAATTATCCTCAGTTATAAATTCTTCTCCATAAAGAATATTGATACATTCAATGGCATATTCTCGGATATCATCTTCAATGGGTATAGAAATTCCTCGAACAGTAATTGGGTCTGGCTCCTCGGCATTATCCTCGTATGCATAATCTACAAGAGGCTGAAATTCTTCTCCCAACTCTCCCTTCATTTTGATAATAAATGGATACCATTCTGGGTCAAAGGCAAAATAATAATGATAGGTTTCTTTAAAATCTGCTGCAAATTCCTCTGTCAACCCACAAATTTCCCAAGTCTTATACGAATATTGTCCATAGCTGCTGTTCTCCCAGGGATTAAAATCTTCCTCCTTTTGTTGACATGTTCTGGCCTCTCCTACCGCATCCAGATAAAAAAATAATGCTGCTAAACTGATACTTAAAGCCAACACAAGGACTGTAGCCGAAGCTACAATCCCTATATTTGCCTTACGTTTTTCTTTTTGATAATTTATTCTTGAATTCATAAACATGCCTCCAGCTTTTCAACCATCACATCTACATCCTTTTGGTTGATAACCAAAGGCGGCACAAACCGAATCACATGAGTTCCTGCACTAATCAGCACCAGCTTGTTGTCCAGCAGAGCTTTCGATACAATTTCTCCAGCAGGTCGATTAAATTCCAATCCCTGAATCAATCCCTTTCCCCTATGTCCAACCACACAATCATGTTTTTCTTTCAATGTTTCCAGTTTCTCCCACAGATACGCTCCTACAGACTGGACATGCTCTATCAAATGGCGTTCCTCAAATATTTTTAAGACAGTATCAGCCACTGCACATACAAGGGGGTTTCCTCCATAAGTGGTTCCATGGTCTCCTGGCTGCATAGCGGTAGCAGCCTTGCCACTAGCCAGAAATGCCCCTATCGGAACTCCATTGCCCAATGCCTTTGCAACAGTCATCACATCTGGCTTTACTCCATATTCCTGCCATGCAAACATAAAGCCACTGCGCCCCATGCCACATTGAATCTCATCTAATATCAGCAACATATCATTTTCATCACAGAGAGTTCTGACTCCCTTTAAAAACTCTTCGTCAGATGGGTAGATGCCTCCCTCTCCTTGAATCGTTTCCATAATCACTGCACATGTATTTTCATTGATTAAAGCCTTGACACTATCCAAATTGTTGAACTCTGCAAATTTTATTCCTGGCAAAAGAGGAGCAAAGGGTTCCTGATAATGGTTATTTCCAGTGACAGAAAGAGCTCCCAGACTTCTTCCATGGAAGGAATGTTTCATGGCAATTATTTCCTGTCCACCATGCCCATCTCGATTATAAGCATATCGCTTGGCAATTTTAATTGCTCCCTCAATCGCTTCTGTGCCACTGTTGGTAAAAAACACCTTATCCATTCCAGAAGCCTTCAACAACCGTTCTCCTGCATCAATGGATGGCTGATTATAAAATAAATTGGACACATGAAATAATTTATCTGCCTGTTTTTTTAAAGCCTCTGTAAACTCTGGGTCTCCATACCCTAGTCCCATGACTGCAATGCCTGCCCCAAAATCTAAGTATTCATTTCCCTCTGAATCATATAAATGAACCCCTTTTCCATGGTCAAAAATTACAGGAAAACGGTTATAGGTCTTATACAATACCTGCTCCGCTTTCTCTATGGCCTGTTTTTTCTCAATTCCTGTTTTCCCATCATCCATGATAAAAATGTTCCTCCTTTGAATTTAAAATTGCAGTTCCAATACCTTTATTCGTAAATATCTCCAGCAGCAGGCAATGTGGAATCCTCCCATCTAAAATATGAACTCTGGACACCCCATCTTTAATTGCATCAATACAATTTTGCAGCTTTGGAAGCATACCTCCTCCCAAGGAACCACTGTCCACAAACTCCTGCGCTTCCTTTACTTCCATCTCAGAAATCAGAGAATCTTTGTCTTCAAAATTCCGATACAAGCCCTCCACATCTGTCAAAAATGCCAGTTTTTCCGCTTTCACTGCCCTGGCAATGGCGCAAGCTGCATCATCTGCATTGATATTGTAGCTCAAGTAATTGTCATCAAACCCAATGGGGCAGATAATAGGAAGGAAATCTTTTTCCAGAAGGTCATAGATAATCTTAGGATTTACCTCTTTAATATCACCCACAAAACCAATATCTTGCCCACCAGAATATTTCTTGTTGCATTTGAGCATCATTCCATCCTTGCCACTGATTCCAACCGCCTTTACTCCCAATTCATTGACTAACTGCACCAAACTTTTATTGACTCTGTTTAACACCATCTCTGCAATTTCCATGGTTGGAGCATCTGTCACCCGCAAGCCCCCCACAAACCGAGCTTCCATACCTACTTTATTCACCCAATGGCTAATTTCCTTTCCTCCACCATGGACAATAATCGGTTTAAAGCCTACAAGCTTTAACAGCACAACATCCTGAATCACATGCCGTTTCAGCTCCTCATCCACCATAGCACTGCCACCATATTTTACCACAATAATCTTTCTATTAAATCTCTGAATATAGGGAAGAGCCTCAATAAGCACCTCCGCTTTCTGCATAATCACTGGATCTAAATCCATTCCCTTTTCCTCCTCTATCAATATCTATCAGATTTCATTTTCGACATGCTTTAAGAGCGATAATCTGCATTAATCTTCACGTAATCAAATGTCAAATCACATCCCCAAGCAGTTGCCTGCTCATTCCCCAGCTTGATATCTACGGTAGCAGTAACCTCCTCTTGAGATAAAATCTTTGTAGCTTCCTCCTCATTGAATCCTACTGCCACCCCATTTTCGCAAATCTGTATTTTTCCTGCTGCACTTTCAAAGAACAAATCCACGTTTTCCGGTTCAAATTCTGCCCCTGAATATCCCATAGCACATAAAATCCGTCCCCAGTTTGCATCATGTCCAAAAATAGCTGCCTTGGTCAGATTAGAAGTAATGATTGATTTTGCCAATATCACTGCCTGCTCCTTAGTCTTGGCTCCTAGCATTTTGACCTCAAACAAGGCAGTACAGCCTTCCCCATCCCCTGCAATCTTTTTGGACAAAGCCTCATTGACTTCATGGAGCGCCGCTTTAAATGTATGATAATCCTCTCCTTTTTCGGTAATCTCAGGATTTCCAGCCATTCCATTTGCTAAAAGTAAAACAGTATCATTGGTGGATGTATCTCCATCTACAGACACCATATTGTAAGTATCTTTTACATCTTCACTGAGAGCTGCCTGAAGCATTTCCTTAGAAATTGCTGCATCTGTGGTCACAAATCCCAGCATAGTACACATATTGGGGTGAATCATTCCAGAGCCTTTGCACATGCCCCCAATGGTTACAGTCTTTCCTCCTAGCTGCACTTCAACGGCAATCTCCTTCTTTTTCGTATCTGTTGTCATAATAGCCTTGGCTGATTTAGTTCCACTTTCTAAGTCTTTGCCCAGCTTACATGCCATATCCTTGACTCCTGCTGTAACTCTATCTATGGGAAGCTGCATACCAATCACCCCAGTAGAGGCTACTAACACAGAATCAGCAGGAATTTTTAACGCTTCTGCTGCTGCATCTGCTGTGGCTTTGCAGTATCCATAACCCTCCTCCCCTGTACAAGCATTGGCAATCCCTGCATTGATAACTACTGCCTGAGCAAATGACTTATTATATACCATATCTTGGTCCCATTTCACAGGAGCAGCTTTTACAATATTAGTAGTAAAAGTTCCTGCTGCCACACAAGGCACCTCACTGTAAATCAACGCCATATCTTGCCTGTCTTTATATTTGATTCCTGCTGCTGTTGAAGCAGATTGAAATCCTTTTGCTGCGGTAACTCCACCTGTTATTATCTGATAATTCATTACTTTCCTCCTGTATTTATATCAATCGATTTTAACTATATTATCAAGAAATCCTACTTAAAAAACATACTATTTTCTCATTCTGCGTCACAAGAACATCTATGGAAATACTGGAACCAGCTTTAATCCTGTATTCTCTGGCAATCCAAACATCAAATTCATATTTTGAACCGCCTGCCCTGCTGCTCCCTTTACCATATTATCCATGGCTCCCATGATAATCATTCGACCAGTTCTCTCATCAATTTTAAAATTCACATCTACAAAATTGCTGCCCTCCACCCATCTTGTCTGAGGACATACATCTTTTTCTAATACTCTTACAAACTGCTCCTGCTTATAATAGTTATCATAAACAGTTTTCACTTCTTCATAGCTTACTTTTTTTGTGAAAGAGGCATAGGCAGTGATAAGAATTCCCCTGTTCATTGGAATTAAATGAGGAGTAAAATTTAAAATTACTGGCTTTCCTGCTCCATAAGACAACTGTTCCTCAATCTCTGGGGTATGTCTATGGCCTGCCACTCCATAAGCTTTACAGCTTTCATTGACCTCACAATACAAATTGTCGAGCTTAGCCCCTCTGCCTGCCCCCGATACTCCAGACTTTGCATCGATAATCAAGGTATCTGTGTCAATCAGTCCTTCTTTTACCAACGGATAAATGGCTAATGTGGAACAGGTGGGATAACAACCTGGATTTGCCACCAATCTGGCTTTTTTAATAGCTGCTCTATTTAATTCTGGAAGTCCATACACCGCTTCCTGGAGAAACTGAGGTGATGGATGGGTAATTTTATACCATTTTTCATACACAGCCACATCTTTGATACGGAAATCTGCGCTTAAATCAATAACTTTTACTTTAGACAGAAGTTTCTCATTCACAAGAGAGGCGCATAGCCCCTGTGGAGTTGCTGTAAAGATTACATCCGCCAGTTCTGCCAGCTCCTCCATATTTTCTTCCATACATACATCATCTACAATCTGAAACATATTCTGGTAAATGGAGGCATATTTCTGGTCTACATAGCTTTTAGAACCATACCATTTAATCTCTACATCATCTCTTTGAAGCAAAATTCTTGCCAGCTCTCCTCCTGCATATCCAGTAGAGCCGATAATTCCAACCTTAATCATAATCTTTTCTCCTCAAGCCTTCTAATTTTTGTTAAGTCAAAGCAGATAGTTGCAATCCGCTTCGCTGCTTGCTCATAACCTCATAGCTGCTGTCGCAGATGAAGTTAAATGGTGTTTTCTTATTATAATGCGTTTTCCTCTTATTGAAAAGCACCTTTTTCTACAAGATTAGTTCATAATTATACATTATTTTTGCATAATATGCAACATTTTTTATTTATAGCTATTTTCAGGTTGCATTTCCCTAAAATATGGTATAATATTCAACATGAAAAATAAACTTATCATACTAACTCAAGGAGGATACATTCCATGAAAGAAAAAGTAGTTTTGGCCTATTCTGGCGGATTGGACACCACAGCCATCATTCCATGGTTAAAGGAACATTTTGATTATGAAGTAATCTGCTGCTGCATTGACTGTGGGCAGGGAAATGAATTGGACGGCTTGGAAGAGCGTGCCAAATTATCTGGTGCTTCCAAATTATATATAGAAGATTTGGTAGATGATTTCTGTGATAATTATATCATGCCTTGTGTAAAAGCCAATGCTGTATATGAAAATAAATATCTATTGGGTACTTCTATGGCTCGACCAGCGATTGCCAAACGGCTTGTAGAGATTGCTAGAAAAGAGGGAGCTTCTGCCATCTGTCATGGAGCTACTGGAAAAGGCAATGACCAGATTCGCTTTGAGCTTGGCATCAAAGCACTTGCGCCAGATTTAAAAATTATCGCTCCATGGCGTATGACGGATATCTGGACTATGCAATCCCGAGAAGACGAGATTGAATACTGCAAGCAGCATGGAATTCACCTTCCATTTTCTGCAGATAGCAGCTACAGCCGTGACCGCAATCTATGGCATATTAGTCATGAAGGTTTAGAATTAGAAGACCCTGCCAATGAGCCAAATTATGACCACTTACTTGTTCTAGGGGTAACTCCCCAAAAAGCTCCTGATGAGGGCGAATATGTAACTATGACATTTGAAAAAGGGGTTCCTACCAGTGTCAATGGTCAAGAGATGAAGGTTTCTGATATCATCAAGAAGTTAAATGAACTGGGCGGCAAACATGGTATTGGCATTGTAGATATTGTAGAAAACCGTGTTGTAGGTATGAAATCCCGTGGAGTTTATGAAACTCCAGGAGGAACAATTCTTATGGAAGCTCATCAGCAATTAGAAGAACTGGTTCTTGACCGTGCTACTATGGAAGTGAAAAAAGATATGGGCAACAAGATGGCACAGATTGTATATGAAGGAAAATGGTTCACTCCTTTAAGGGAGGCTGTTCAGGCTTTTGTAGAATCTACCCAGGAATATGTAACTGGAGAAGTGAAGTTTAAACTATACAAAGGAAATATTATCAAGGCAGGCACTACATCGCCCTATTCTCTGTACAGTGAATCTTTGGCCTCCTTTACTACTGGAGATTTGTATGACCACCATGATGCAGATGGCTTTATCACTTTATTTGGATTGCCTTTAAAAGTTCGTGCTATGAAGATGGCAGAAGGAAACAAGAACTAGAGTATATCCAAAAATTATTTTTTCACATACTTTAAAGATAATACAGGCCAAAGCATTGCTCAGATAAGACGAAGAACTTCTGTAATTGCAAATGAATTTGTGATTTCGTTATTATTTCCATAATCTTCCTTGACTCCTTACTCGAACAGGCTGTATACTATTACTGTCAAGTAAATATTTTTTTCAGAGAAGGAGGACTTTCGTTATGAGCAAGATTAAAGTGGTACAGTATGGATGTGGCAAGATGAGCAAATACACTTTGCGCTATCTCTATGAGAAGGGTGCTCAGATTGTGGGGGCAATCGATGTAAACCCTGAAATTGTAGGTATGGATATTGGCGATTATGCAGAGCTCGGTGTAAAGACAGGTATTCTTATCAGTGACAATGCAGACGAAGTTTTAGACAGTACAGACCCAGATATTGCAGTGGTTACTCTGTTCAGTCTAGTGAGTGACTGCTATGACCATTTTATCAAATGTTTAAGCCGTGGAATCAATGTCATAACTACCTGTGAAGAAGCAACGTACTGCTGGACCACTGACCCAGTCCGTGCGAATCGCTTAGATGTTCTTGCCAAAGAAAATAACTG
This sequence comes from Hungatella sp. UBA3402, assembly GCA_002358555.1. Classification (GTDB taxonomy): domain Bacteria; phylum Bacillota; class Clostridia; order Lachnospirales; family Lachnospiraceae; genus UBA3402. Next base: position 9,567 of record DEPC01000216.1, read on the forward strand.
CACCTTTGTGGGAAGTGGTATGGAAGATACCTTCTGGGTAAATATGGTTGGCCTGGTTGCAGGAAGCTGCCATTCTATCAAAAAAATTGAAGGCGCTGTAAGCTACAATGTGGAAGATTATGGCCTAGCCCTTGCAAAAGCTCATGGTGTAGACTTGACTCCTGAAGAATTTGAAAAACAGATTGCCCATCCAGAGGTTCTAGAGCCTTCTTATGTATGGAATTCCAATGAGGCATTAGCATCAAAGATGGGTTGGACCATCAAGAGCCAAACTCAGAAGTGTGTACCTTATTTCCATGACAGCGACCTATATTCTTCCACTATGGGCAAGAATATTAAAAAAGGCAACTGCATCGGTATGGCGGCTGTTGTCACTACAGAAACCTTCCAAGGCCCTGTGATTGAGACTCAATGTATTGGTAAGGTATATGGTCCCGACGATGGAGATATGTGTGACTGGAAGATTACCGGAGAACCTGATACCGAATTTCATGTGGTAAAACCTGCCACAGTAGAGCATACCTGTGCCACAATTGTAAATAGGATTCCTGCTGTTTTAAGAGCTCCATCTGGGCTGATTACAATGGATGAGTTGGATGAGATTGAATATATAACTTATCCTATGGAGTTTTATTGCTAAAGAATATCAATATTAGTTAGATTTACCTCACAGACTCCCTTGTCAATAAAAGGTGGGTCTGTGAGTTTCTGGCAGATGCATACAAAATATATATAAAGATTCTTTTATGCTCGCATTTTTGTAGATTTTTCTGTTATTTTTCTAAAATTTCTTTGTTTGTTCCATAATATAAACCAGTAAAAATAAGGATAGACGAACCCGCCACTGTCAATACTATCACAAATCTTAACATAGCACTTATACCAAAACTATCCTGCAACATTCCACCCAAGACATTGCCAACCATGGCTCCAATGCCCGCAGCCATAACCAGATGCATGGTGGTATATTTTTTCATCAGTTTTTGGGTCAGAGCCATAGCAGGCATTTCGCAAAGGGCCATGATAAACACAGCCACACCGTAAATGGCAGTGTCCCCTCCAAGACTTTTTACAATGTTAATCAAATAGGTAGCCAGAGTGGTAGCGCCGGCAAAATCAAAAGAATATCCTAACAAGATAACAAATAGAATTTTATGATTTTTGATGACCGAAAATAAACTACTGGCTCGTTTTCTTGTCTGGCATATGCCTTTTTGCTCTGGCAATGAGTGGGCAACTGGCAAAAAGCCTACGGAACCAAGGGCAAATATAACTGATAAGATATCAGGACTGAAATATTCCAGAAATCTTCCTAAAAAAATAGCTGTTATCGCATAAGAGATAGATCCCATCCCTCTGGAAAATCCAAAATTAAGGGCTGCTCCTCTGTGTATGTAATTCATAGCTATAGCTGACAATAGCGGAACCACACATAGAGAGATACACAAAACTCCTGTATAACAAAGAATCAATACTGCAAGTGGAACATCTGTAAAGGAAAGTAATAAAAATATGGTCATGGACAAAATAAATAAAATATCACAAAGAGGAAGCCAGCATAGTGTTTGTAATTCCTGATATCCGTTTTAAAAGAGTGTTATATCTTGTTGGGTCGTTTAATTTCAAGGCACAGAGGATAGAAATACAGGGACAATTTTGATTTGCACATTCTTTGTTACTCATAATTTTCGTACCTCCTCCGAAAAACTGTGAATAAGATAATTTCTTGAATTACTGAGGCTCTTGGCGGATACACTGTATTATATATTTTTAATTTGTATCTATCAATAGCAGATAATATCGCAGCCTATGTTATAGATGATTCTCTTATGATATATCTGGAAAAATCTATTTATACAGAAAATTACCTGCTATCATAGAATTGAAAGGAGCCAACCAAACCTATGAGTACTAAAAAAAGTCCATTTTCCGACATGGGATGTACCTGTTTTACATGGGAGACTGATGACCACATGCATCTACTGGGAAGAACCTATGACCAATGTGGTAATTTGCAGGGAAATCGTATTGCTGTAATTCCACGAAATTATCCCCTTAAACTTGAAATCAATGAAAAATGCCCTCGCTATATTCAAAGTCGCTATGCCTTTGGAGGAATGGCGGTTACAGGGCTTGCCTCTCCAGTTATGGTAGATGGGGTCAATGAGACAGGAGTTATGGGAGGACTGCTCAACTATCCAGGCTATGCAACCTATGACCTTGTTCGGGACAGTAAACATCTAAATATTCATCCTGGATTTCTTACAGGATATCTGTTAAGCCTGTGTTCTTCTGTAGAAGAAATTGCCAGTGTTCTTCCTTCTTTAAATCTAACTGCTGAACCTATCTTTGACCAAGAAATGACTGTACATTATATTTTTTCTGACAGAACCGGAGAATCCATTATCATAGAGCCAGATGCAGATGGACTTCAAATCCACCGTGATACGTTAGGTGTTATGACAAACTCTCCTGGATATTTATGGCAGCAGACTAATCTATATAATTATGCCTCTGTATCTAATATCTTGGATTCCTCCAGAGACTTCCTAGAATTAAAATACCAAGGAGTTAGTGTAAGTTCTGGTGGTGGCTTTGGGCTTCCAGGTGATTACTCTTCTCCCTCTCGATTTGTGCGTATGGCAGTCCTAAAACACTATGCTGTGAAGGGAGCCAATGAAATAGACGGAGTATCTCGTATGTTCCATCAATTTTCTTCTGTAAATATACCAGAAGGAATCGTATTTAGGCCAGAAGACGAAGTTTCCCAATCGCCGAACCAATCTTATGACCAGACTCTATGCACTAGCATTATGTGTGCAGAAAGTGGAACTTACTATTTCTCCACCTGTAAAAACCGACGAATCAATGCAATACGACTTTTAGGATTAGAAGGAAATCCAGAGATTAAATATTTTGAATTACCAGAAAAAGAAGATATTGTGTATCTCAATTAGACTAGAGGAAACCATCTATTTTTATGGCTACAGGATAGGAAAATGCACCCTAGTATTATATCCAGACAGAAATTGCAGTTTTATTCTATCTGCTCTGTGTTATTGCATTGTTAAATTTCTTTCTAAGATTGACACAATTCATACAAAGTAAAACGCTAAAACTATCTGGATGCAACACTAAGTTAATCTGTTGTGTTAGTTAAAATTTGTAGGCAGAAGTAACACACGAAAGAAGGCAGTTTTAAGGAAACATAACGGCCAATCAGATTTGATAACCATAATTCCACATGGCTATGATATATAATAAGGTCTTCCTCAGTATATTTATTGTACTAGACCAACTACTATAATAACTATCGAAACTTAAAACTGCCGACTATCTGCTTTGCTGTGTTACTTTTTCCTGCTACTTTTAACTAGCACGACAAGTTAAGTTACCCATATTATAGAAAATCGTTTAATTCCCCTCGTAGGTAATCACAGAACCTACATCATATCCTTTGAGTTTCTCTCTCCCCTTCAGGCCAGCCAGCTCCATGACAAAGCAGACCTTCACCACTTCTCCGCCGAGCTGTTCAATCATCTTGATGATAGCCTCAATGGTTCCTCCTGTAGCAATTAAATCATCTACAATTACTACCTTTTGTCCTGGCTTAATAGAATCCTTGTGCATCTCAACCACTGCGCTGCCATACTCTAGCTCATATTCCATAGAAATGGTCTCACAAGGAAGCTTTCCTTTTTTCCTCACAGGTACAAATCCTTTGTGCATGGCATAAGCTACAGGAACTCCAAAAATAAACCCTCTGGATTCTGGCCCTACCACTACATCATAGTCAACATCTTTTAAAAAATTGATAAGTCCATCAATCGCTAAATGGAGCCCATCTGCATCCTGCAAAATTGTGGTTACATCTCTGAAGATAATACCTGGCTCCGGAAAATCCGGAATACTTCTAACATAATCTTCTACTTTTTTCATCAGTTTTCCCTCTCCCTTATGTCTTTTACACTCTCCCGAACAACCAACTTGTTATCCAAGAATATCCTACTGTTATCTATAATACCATCTTCCAGCCTCCGAAGCAATACCCTAGTTCCTTCTCTTGCAAGGTCGCCCATATTTCGTTCTACTGTGGTCAACCGCATGGTGCCATACCCTGACATATCCCAGTTGTCAAACCCAATCAAAGAAATATCATCTGGCACAGATAATCCTGCCTCATAGATTGCAGCTCTGGCGGCAAATGCCATCTCATCATTAAAACACAAAATTGCTGTTGGCTTTTCTTCCCGACTCAAAATTCTCTTAGCTGCCCTATACCCACTGGCATAACGATAATCTCCTATCTCCATATGGAGTATATCAGGGTCCAATCCATGATTTATCATAGAATTCCTCCATCCTCGATGCCTATGCCTGGTAGAATCCACTCCCTGTAGACCTTCAATCACTGCAATCTTTCGATGGCCATGGTCAAGAAGATAATCCATAGCTATCTCCATGGCTTTAATCTCATCTGTAACCACATTGGGAACATCATAATACACAATACGACAAATCGCAACCATAGGGATATTTTTTTCTATTACCTCCTCAATAAATGTGCTATCTTCTGACCGCTGGGATAGTACAATAATTCCATCAAACCATGTAGGATTCAATGTCCCATTTTCATGCATATCGATTCCCTTTACAGTTACATTATAATTGCTACCCACAATATTGTAAATTCCAGTAAGTACATCATGAAGTACAAAAGGTGAGGTCATTTTGCTGATAGTAGAAAAATATAGTCCAATCGTATGGGAACGAGAAAACTTTAGACTGATAGCTGCCTGATTAGGCACATATCCCATCTCTCTTGCAAGGTCCACAATTCTCTGTTTGCTCTCAGATTTTCCTGCCCCCACATCATTAAGGGCCCTGGATACTGTGGAATATGATACTCCTGCCCGTTTTGCAATATCCTTAATCGTAACCGCCATGCCCCAGCTTTCCCCCTTGCTGTCAATATCTCTTGTTTATGGTGCCAAGAAAACTATCCTTCCTGCCACTATTTGTTACCATATCATTTTTCGATTAAATGTTCAATATGTTCTATAATTATTTTTTCTCCTTCCTGCCCTTCAATCTTTACATCATCAAGTACTAAGGTTTCTATATTGTTGGCGTAAATTCCCATCCGACTCACTGGTTTAATGCCGTCCAACATGGCTGGTTCTCCAGCAATGGCATTTTCTGCATAACTTATCTGTACATGTTCCATCTCCACACATCCGATTTTTTTCTCTGGCAAACCATATAGATAAGCTGCTGCTACATGACAGTTCTTAGCCTGAATATTACGAAACTTCAAGGTTCTGATATGGGGAGTTCTCTCATCTACAGGAAGAGCTTCCTTGTCAGATACATATTCACTATGTCCATCTGGGTCACAATAATAGAAACTGTTTATGACAAAAGGTGTCATCACATGGTCCATATAGATATTTTCAAATAGGATTTCATCAATAACTGCATCCTTTCCCCGTCCTCTCCTGGTTTTAATGCGAAGCCCTCTATCTGTATGAAGAAATAGGCAATCACGAACCGTTAAATTTCGCACCCCTCCTGCCATCTCACTTCCTAAAGTGATGGAACCATGTCCATCTCTCATGCAACACTGACGAATCACAATATCCTGAGATGGGACCTTATATTTGGAACCCATATAAATTTTCCCTGACTTTACTGCAATACAATCATCTCCCAAAGAAAAATATACACCAATAATTTCTACATCATAACAGGATTCTGGGTCTAGACCATCTGTATTGGGAGAATCCTTTGGGTTCAAGACTGTCAAATCTAAAAATTTAAGATGTTTAGAAAAATAGGGATGAATATTCCAACTTGGGCTATTCTGAACCTTAATACCCTGCACCACCACATCTTCACAATGATTTAGAAAAATCATTCTAGGGCGGAAGGCTCCTTGTTTTACCTTGGGATTCTTCCACCAGT
>DEPC01000020.1 GCA_002358555.1 Hungatella sp. UBA3402
GCAATCCCGAGAATCCTGGCAATCCCGAGAAACCTGGCAATCCCGAGAATCCTAGCGACCCCGAGAATCCTGGCAATCCTGAGAAACCTAGCGACCCTGAGAATCCCAACGACCCTCCCGAGAAACCTAGCAATCCCGAGAATCCTGGCAACAATTCTTTGGGTACTCCCTCAAGACGTCCTTCAAGTTCATCTTCGGGGAATGGGTCCGTAGGAAGCAGACGAAATACTTCGTCAAACACTTCTCAGTGGGTTTCCGAGAATACAGGAAACGAAAAAGGCACAGGCTGGAAGCTGAAGAGTGACAATGGAACCTATATAGCGGGGACAATAACGACGGATGCTGACGGCAATGTAAAAGAGCAGGTTGCCTGGGCACAGGTAAATGGCTTATGGTATGCTTTCGGCGCAGACGGTTATGCAGATTCCGGATGGGTAAAGGATGAGGCAGGAGAGGGCTGGTATTACGTTGACATCAATTCTGGTATGCAGACTGGATGGCATAACGACATAAATGATGAAGCCACCTATTTCATGGATATAATAAGCGGAAAGATGCTGACAGGGTGGAACCTGATTGAAGGAAAGTGGTACTATTTTAATGAAATTGCCAATACATCTACCTGGCAGCGCGACGAACTGACAGGGGATTGGGTCTATACAGGCTCAGAAGCCCTCCCATTTGGGGCTATGTTTAAAAATACAACAACACCAGACGGTTATATTGTTGATGAGAACGGTGTTTGGATTGGCTAAGCCTTGGAGGAAAAGGCTTAGAAATAGAAATCTGAAATAGATTGGCACGAAAATCCAACAAAATAAAGAGATGGAGCTGTTGCAAAAGTAGATGAAGAATCTACCAGAGCAGCAGCTCCGTTTTTATGTCCCAAATTTCCCATTCTATATTCCTCTGATAAATGAAAAAGTCGGCTATCTCTATCTAACCGACTCTTTATCATTATAAGACATGTTTTGTTCTTAAATAATCCTCAATCCATTTACTAAAAGTCTCTGCCCTTTCTATTTGTGCCTCAGCCTCATCCTTTGAGGCAACATAAAAATCAAGGTAATCTGCACACACTCTTTTCTCAGAAGCCAACCGGATTATCTTTGATGTTTCTTTTGGGAAAAATTTCATGAAAAATAGAATCATATGCACGATTAAGAGCATTTACTTCTTGTAAATTGTCCATACCAAGTCCTCCAATCATTATTTGCTATACACTTTTAAATTCTTATATTCTTCCAAAGCATTCTGTCATAGTATTTTCTATAATTATATTCTACAAAAAAGAATCCTATTTGCAACTATGTTAAATTATGTAGACGAAAATGCAAGTATCGCCATGTTATACGCACCAATTCCTGACTAGGAGGAGATAAAATGTCAAGGAAACTCTTTGATATAGCCTTTTTTGATAAAACAACCGGTTCTCTTTTTGTCTGTTAATATATTGTTGATTTAAAAGTAAAATTTTTTGAAATAACAGTTGACAATCGGAGAAAACACTGCTATTATAACAATATAATTGTTGAAACAAAAATAAACAACTGTTATTTCAACAAAAAGGAGGGGTTTTATGATTTACACAGTAACACTTAACCCAGCTTTGGATAAAACAGTGGAAGTTTTGTCCTTTGCCGTTGACAGAGTAAACCGTATCACTTCCATGCGAACAGACCCAGGGGGAAAGGGAATCAATGTTTCTAAAGTAATTCAGAAACTTGGAAAGAAAAGCATTGCTACTGGAATTTTGGGAGGTTCTACTGGAAGAACTATTTTGTCTGCGCTGGAAGATATGGGATTGGAGACGTATTTTCATTTTGTAGACGGGGAAACACGCACCAACTTAAAGGTAGTTGATTCGGCAGAACACACAAACACAGACATCAATGAACCAGGACTCACGGTTTCAGAGGAAATTCTGGATTCTTTACTGAAAGAGTTGCTGTCAAGACTTCAAACGAATGATATTGTAGTTCTTTCTGGAAGCCTTCCCAAAGGGGCTGACAGCAATACCTATTATACCTGGGTAAAGGCATGTCAGAAGACAGGAGCAAAAGTAATTTTGGATGCAGATGGAGAGCTTCTGGCAGCAGGCTTGAAGGCTTCTCCCTATCTGGTAAAACCAAACAATCATGAACTTTCCAGACTATTTGGCCGAACTCTTGAACTAAAGGGAGATATCGAGAAAGCAGCCCGCAAGCTTATGGAAGAATACAAGATTGCAAAAGTTATTGTATCCATGGGGGGAGAAGGAGCTCTTTATGTAACAGGTGAGGAGACTATCTATGCAGAAGGTCTTAAGGTTTTAGTAGGAAGCACAGTAGGAGCTGGAGACAGCGTGGTTGCGGCTCTGGCTGTAGCAGAAGAGGGGGAAATGAGCCTGGAAGATACGGTTCGCCTGTCCACTGCAACCGGTGCGGCTAATGTAATGTGTAGTGGAACACAGGCCGCAGAATATGAAGTAATTGAGAAATTGATTCCGCAGGTAGTATTTTACAAATGGTAACAAACATGACTGTTTAGAGTATTTGAACAATAAAATTTTTGTTGCAAAAGAACATATTATTAAGTTATCATAAGAGAGGAGTTTTAAAATGAAAGCAAAAGGTGTCAGACTACATGGAGCAAAGGATTTAAGACTGGAAGAATTTGAACTGCCAGAGATTACAGACGATGAAATTTTAGTAAAAGTTATTTCGGATAGTATCTGCATGTCCACTTACAAATGTGCCATTCTTGGGGCAGAGCATAAGCGTGTCCATGATGATGTGGCAGAGCATCCTGCTATTATGGGCCATGAATTTGCCGGAGATATTGTGAAGGTAGGAAAAAATCATCAGGATACCTTTAAGCCTGGAATGAAATTTACTCTTCAGCCTGCTTTAAATTATAAAGGAACTATGTGGAGTCCAGGATATTCCTATGAATTTTTTGGAGGAGACGCTACATACTGCATTATCCCGTCTGAAGTAATGGAGCTTGGCTGTCTGTTGGAGTACAAGGGACGTGCTTATTATGAGGCTTCTCTGGCAGAACCTATGTCCTGCAGCATCGGTGCATTTAACGCAGCATATCATACCCAAATGGGAGTTTACACCCATGAGATGGGCATCAAGGAAAATGGCAAACTGGCTATCATGGCAGGAGCTGGCCCAATGGGATTAGGTGCTTTAACTTATGCTTTACACCGTGATGTACGTCCTTCTATGGTCGTAGTAACAGATTTGGACCAGGAGCGTCTTGACCGAGCTGCCCAGCTCTTTCCATCAGAAGAGTACAAAAAAGAAGGAATCGAAGTCCACTTTGTAAATACTGGAAACTATGACAATCCTGTTGCAGAGCTTATGAAAATTTCTGGTGGAAAAGGCTATGATGATGTATTATGCTATGCGCCTGTAGCTGCTGTAGTAACCCAGTCCAGTGCAATTTTAGGACGTGATGGCTGCCTCAATTTCTTTGCAGGTCCTACTGACAACCAGTTCAGCGCATCTATGAATTTCTATGATGTACATTATAATTCAACTCATGTAATGGGCACTACCGGCGGAAATACTGCTGATATGATTGAATCTTTAGAGCTTACGGCTGCAAAACGAATTAACCCTGCAGTGATGGTGACTCATATTGGCGGACTCGACGCAGTGGCAGATACAACTTTAAATTTACCCAAGATTCCAGGCGGCAAAAAATTAATCTACACTCATCTTTCCATGCCTCTGACAGCTCTGACCGAACTTCGGGCAAAAGGAGAAGAGAAGCAAGATTCTCGTCTGCTTGCATTGGCTGATATTGTAGATGCCCATCAAGGACTATGGTGTCCAGAGGCAGAAGAATATCTGCTAGCTAACTTTATCAAACAATAATTCGTACCAGAACCCCAATCTGTGGGATTTCTGGCACAGATTGGAGGTATCATTTGGATTCTATGGAAACACGCAGAAATGCCATAGTTGAACTGATCAATGAAAATGGAACTGTCAGCTTTTCCCAGATAAAGGATGCATTTCCCAATGTATCTGAGATGACCTTGCGCACAGACTTAAAATTGCTTGATGAGGCAAAAAGGATTGTGCGAATCCATGGAGGAGCAAAGTCTGTACAGGTGGTTATTGGAACAGATGATTATTTAAGTAAGCGTTCGGTTCGCAATATTTCGGCAAAGCAAAGGATTGCAGAGAAAGCGATTTCTCTGCTGCGCCCTGATACTACGGTCTTTGTAGATTCTGGAAGCACTACTACCATGTTGGCCCGTCAATTTCCAGACCAGTCAAACTTAATCTATACAACAGGATTAAGTTGTGCAACGGAACTTGCCAATCTGACAAAACCTACGGTGATGATTCCAGGCGGCAGGCTGAACCGCTATAGTCAGAGTGTATACGGGATATCAGCGATAAAAGAGATTGAGCGCGTGAACTTTAGTCAGACCTTTCTGGGAGTCAACAGTTACAATTCCAGCACAGGTTTTACCTGTGGAATCAATGACGAAGCAATCTTAAAGCAGACTGCCATCCATCAGTCAGAGCAGACCATTGTGTTAATGGATTCCTCTAAGCTTGGAGTGAAGACTACCTTCTGCATCTGTGATTTGGCAGATATTGATATCGTGGTTTCAGACGGAAACCTGCCAGAATCATTTCTGGAGGAATGTCATAGGTTTGGTGTCACGGTTTTATAGGCTGTCAGAAGAGATTTTCGGAATTGCTAGATGATCGGTTCCCCATTATTTTGCTAATAAGTACTCTTGGAAAC
>DEPC01000174.1 GCA_002358555.1 Hungatella sp. UBA3402
ACTGGGCTAATTTGTCAGAGAGAAAACTTCAGCTTCTCAATTCTTTGCAGGATTATATGGAGAATTCTCTGTTTAATCGTCTTGTGCGAGAGACAGCAATCACAGCCGGAGAAGATATAAGGCGTGAAAGTGCAAAGGCTAGTTCTTCTGACTGGAACAGAAGGAATCGTGCAGGTAAGATTGTGCGTGCAGTAATTAATTCATCAGGAGCCGAGAATCCCATAGAAAATCATGGAGTGCAGGCCAACAAAGAAGTGGAAGACAAGGACTTTATAGGCAAGGACTTAGAAAGTCTAAAGAAGGAGGAGTATGGAAAAGCTGGAGAATTGACAGAGATAGAAACCAGGTCAGAGCGTATGGCTAGAGATGGAAATCAAGGAAGAATCAAAAAGGAACGAGCTGATGAGTCTGAAGGGCGAAGAAGGGGAATGAGTCTACATGGAACTAAGAAAAATCAGCCAATAGAAAGTATCAAGGAGCAAGAAGAGGGACGACGGGACGAAGATTATTTAAAAAACAGCTTAGAACAGATTGCTGCCAGCAGAGAGAGGAATCAGTCAGATGGGGAGTGGATTAAAGATTTGCCTCCAGACGAGTTAGAATTGGTTGGACAGATTTTGAAACAATATCTGCTATGAACCGAGAATTTATGAAACAATATCTATCATTGGGAATGGGGAGTGGAACAGAACCAAGATATTTGTCTAAATAGTGATAGATATTGTCAAATTTCCACGAAATTTCCAGAAATTATATCGCCAATCAGAGAAATTTATGCTATAATTTTGACTATGACAGGTGCTAGTATGCACTTGAGTTATCAATCCGAGGGTTGATGACAGATGACACATAAAGTATCATTAAAAATCCTGGGAACGACTTTACCAGAAATAGGAAAAGGAGAAAACGCTATGGGAAGAGAAGTAACTTTTGATTATTCCAAGACTGCCAGCTTTATTTCAGCAGAAGAAGTGACAAATATGAAGACTGCTGTGATGAGTGCCAAGGAGGTACTGCTTGCAAAGTCTGGTGCAGGAAATGATTTTCTTGGATGGATTGACCTTCCAGTTAATTATGACAAAGAGGAGTTTGACCGAATTAAGAAAGCTGCTGCTAAAATTCAGAGTGATTCAGATGTTCTTCTGGTAATCGGCATTGGTGGTTCCTATCTGGGAGCTAGAGCTGCCATTGAGTTTTTAACTCACAGCTTTTATAATGTGCTGGATAAAGAGGACCGTAAAACTCCAGAGATTTATTTTGTAGGAAATAGTATCAGCAGCAAGTATATTAAGGACTTAAAGGATGTCCTAAAAGGAAAAGATTTCTCTATCAATATCATTTCCAAATCTGGTACAACAACTGAGCCAGCCATTGCATTCCGAGTATTTAAGGAGATGCTGATTGAAAAATACGGCAGAGAAGAAGCTAATAAGAGAATCTATGCAACCACAGATAAAGCCAGGGGAGCACTTAAAAGCCTAGCAACCCAGGAAGGATATGACAGTTTTGTGGTTCCAGATGATGTTGGAGGACGTTTCTCTGTGCTTACTGCAGTTGGCCTGCTTCCAATTGCTGTCAGTGGTGCAGATATTGATAAGCTGATGGAGGGTGCAGCTTTTGGAAGAACAAAGGCTTTAGAGACACCATATGAGGAAAATCCAGCCCTGCTCTATGCAGCAATCCGCAATATTCTGCTGAGGAAGGGCAAGAATGTGGAGATTGTAGCAAATTATGAGCCAAGCCTCCATTATGTATCTGAGTGGTGGAAGCAGCTTTATGGCGAGAGCGAGGGCAAGGACCAAAAGGGAATTTTCCCAGCAGCCGTAGATTTGACTACAGATTTGCACTCCATGGGACAGTTTATTCAAGACGGCGCCCGAATTATGTTTGAAACAGTGATTAATGTAGAAGAATCCTCTGAGGAAGTGATTTTAAAAGAAGAAGAGGTAGATACAGATGGTATGAACTATCTGGCAGGAAAGACGGTAGACTTTGTAAATAAGAGTGCTATGAATGGTACAATTTTGGCGCATACAGATGGACAGGTTCCCAATTTGAAGGTGAATGTTCCAGTGCAGGATGCTCACTGCTTAGGCCAGTTATTCTATTTCTTTGAGTTTGCGTGTGGTATCAGCGGATATCTGTTGGGTGTGAATCCGTTTAACCAGCCAGGAGTGGAAAGCTATAAGAAGAATATGTTTGCGCTGTTGGGCAAACCAGGATATGAAGCGGAAAGAGAGGCTTTGTTAAAGAGATTATAAGAGTTTGAGTATAGCTTTTAGATATGTTTTTTGGATGTGGTAGGTAATATGTGATTGGTAAGTTTAGCATTTTGGCCAGAATGATGAGATAGAAAAACCAGGTTCCTGTGACTTTTTGGGAGAAGGAGGAGCCTGGTTTTTGCTATATATCAGTTGCATTTCCTCAAAAAATATGTTACGCTTAATACAACGTTGCCAAACGAGTGTATGAGTGGGGAATGGTACGGAGAGTTTCTATTCGTATGGTTTCCTGCTTTTTTTGTGTATAAGGCTGCAGAGGGAAAAAAGAAAATTTTAGGAAGTCAGGGGTTATCAAATCTACAATATCATTTAGAGGAGGGTTTTATATGGCAAAGTATGTAATGGCATTGGACCAGGGGACAACAAGTTCTCGCTGTATTCTTTTTAATGAAAAAGGGGAGATTAAGAGTGTAGCTCAGCGAGAATTTATGCAGATTTATCCAGAGCCAGGATGGGTGGAGCATGACCCTATGGAAATCTGGTCATCTCAGTTCAGTGTAATGATGGCAGCCATGGCTAATATTGGCGCTCATGGGGAAGATGTTGCAGCGATTGGCATTACCAATCAGAGAGAAACAACCATTGTATGGGACAAAGCTACAGGAGTACCTATCTATAATGCGATTGTCTGGCAGTGTAGAAGAACAGCCGAAATGATTGACAAGTTAAAAGAAGATGGTTTGGCAGATATGGTACAGGAGCGAACAGGGTTGATTCCAGATGCCTATTTTTCTGGAAGCAAGATTGCCTGGATTTTGGATCAAGTGCCAGGTGCCAGGGAACGTGCAGAGAAGGGAGAGCTGCTGTTTGGCACTGTGGATACCTGGTTAATCTGGAACTTGACGAAAGGAGAAGTATTTGTGACCGATTACACCAATGCCTCTAGGACTATGCTGTTTGATATTCATAAATTGTGTTGGGACCAAGAATTGCTGGACTATTTTAAGATTCCATCTTCCATGATGCCAGAGGTAAAGCCGTCCAGTTGTATCTATGGATATACACATAGCTCTGTGCTGGCAGGCAATATTCCGATTGCCGGAGCAGCAGGGGACCAGCAGGCCGCCCTGTTTGGACAGTGCTGTTATGAGACTGGAGATGTGAAAAATACCTATGGAACTGGATGTTTTATGCTGATGAATACTGGACAAAAAGCAGTGAAATCAGAACATGGCCTGCTTACTACTATTGCTGTTGGTATGCAAGACCATGTGGAGTATGCTCTGGAGGGAAGTGTATTTGTGGCAGGAGCAGCAATTCAGTGGCTGCGTGACGAGCTGCGCATGATTCGCACTGCTGCTCAGACTGAGGAATATTGTACAGTTGTTCCAGATACTGCAGGAGTGTACATAGTACCAGCCTTTGCAGGGTTGGGAGCACCTTATTGGAATCCATATGCTAGAGGCACCATTGTAGGATTGACCAGAGGAGCTAGCAAGGAACATTTTATTCGAGCGACAGTAGAATCTCTGGCATATCAAGTCAGCGACCTTTTAGAAGCGATGCAGCAGGATTCAGGAATCCCTATGAGGGAGCTGAAAGTAGACGGTGGTGCCAGTGCTAATGATTTCCTTATGCAGTTTCAAGCAGACCTTTTAGGCGCAAAAATTGCAAGACCCCAATGTATTGAAACTACTGCTCTTGGAGCTGCTTATCTGGCAGGATTGGCAGTAGGGTACTGGAAAGATAAGAAGGATATTGTCAAAAATTGGCAGATTGATAACTGCTTTGAGAGTAAAATTGACGAAGAAAAGCGGGCAGAGCTGCTGAAGGGATGGAAACGGGCTGTGCGATGCGCTCTTGCATGGGGAGAGGATGACTTGACAAAAAGATAACAATACTTGACGAAACCTGCCAAATATGATAGCATGTTTTTAGTAAAATAATTACCTGTGAGATGAGAGCAGCAAGGTAAAATTTGTGGGGAACCATAGATTTTCCTTGCTCTTTTTTTCGCCTTATCTTCCGAGCAAAAAACAGTTTTTTTCCCTAAAAGGAGAAGGTATAAGGGCATCAACTGATAGGCATGTACAGATAATCGAGGCAAAAAGGGGGTTCATACTTACAGGAGAAAGGAAGGGGTGGAAAAATGATAGACTGGTTTTTGTCGGCGGCGGAAGGGTGGTCCACAGAGGCAATGATAATCCGAATGGTTTCTGCACTGATTATTGGCACAGTTATGGGGATTGACCGAGCCATTAAACGTCGAGGTGCTGGAATTAAGACACATACCTTGGTATGCCTTGGGGCTGCCTTGGTGATGATGACTGGACAGTATATTCGTGTGAATTTTGAAGGCAATATGGATATCGCCCGTATGGGAGCCCAGGTGATTAGCGGCGTCGGCTTCCTTGGAGTAGGAACCATTATCGTTACTGGCAAGAATCAAATCCGAGGACTAACTACTGCAGCAGGACTTTGGGCATGTGCATGTCTTGGATTAGCAGCAGGAATTGGATTTGTAAAGGGAGCATTTATTGGATTGATTCTGGTGATGGTGTCATTAAAGGTCCTGACAAAATTGGATTTATGGCTCCAGAAGTATGGCAAAGTGTTTGACCTCTATCTGGAATTTGCCAGCAATCAATGTGTATCGTCTTTTATGGAACAGATACATAAGATGGATGTGAAAGTCTATAATTTTGAGTTGAGTAAAAACAAGATTAAAGGGGAAGGCCCTAATGCGATTTTGTGCATTGAGGTAAAAGACCGTCAAAAGCGGGTTACTGTTGTAGAAAGTATCCGCAAGATGGAAAGTGTGAAATATGTAGAAGTGCTATGAAAAGTTATAACATTGGGGCAGGCGAAATTTAAGCTTCGCAAGCACCTAAAGTAATTTTATAGTAAAAGGAGAGACAGTATGAGTGGATTGCAGTATGATGTAACGATTATTGGCGGCGGTGTGACAGGGGCCGCAGTAGCCAGGGAATTGTCCAGATATCAATTAAAGACCTGTCTGGTGGAACGGACGGAAGATGTGTGTTCCGGTACTTCCAAGGCAAACAGCGCTATTGTCCATGCTGGATATGATGCAGCTACAGGTTCCATAAAGGCTGCTATGAATGTAGAAGGAAACCGTCTTATGGAAGAATTATCTAAGGATTTGGATTTTTCATTCCGCAGAAATGGTTCTCTTGTACTGTGCTTCTCCGAAGATGACCGTCCAGCCCTTCAAGCGCTCTATGAGAGAGGGATAGCAAACGGTGTTCCAGATTTAAAGATTATCAGTGGCGACGAAGTGCGTGCTATGGAGCCGAATGTTACAGACGAGGTAGTGGCGGCGCTCTATGCTCCTACTGGCGGAATTGTATGTCCCTTTGGACTTACCATTGCCTTAGCAGAGAATGCCTGCGATAATGGGGTAGAGTTTAAGTTTCTCACAGAAGTAACAAATATTACAAGGATTGAGGGAGGATATCAATTATCCATCAAAGGGAAAGAGGATATTACTACCAGATTTGTAGTCAATGCAGCAGGTGTTTATGCAGATGTATTTCATAATATGGTAAGTGAACATAAGATTGAGATTGTTCCCAGAAAGGGCGATTACTGTCTGCTAGACCAGGAGGCAGGTAAACATGTGGACAAGACCATTTTCCAGCTTCCAGGCAAATATGGAAAGGGAATTCTGGTTGCTCCTACTATCCATGGAAACTTATTGATTGGCCCAACAGCAACAGATATTGAAGATAAAGAGGGAACTTATACCACTGCTGCAGAACTGGCAGAGGCTATGAAAAAGTCTGCCATCAGTGTGAAAAATATCCCTTATCGCCAGGTAATTACTTCCTTCTCTGGATTGAGAGCTCATGAAGCAAGTGATGAATTTATCATCGGAGAGGCAGCAGAGGGCTTTTTCGATGCAGCAGGCATCGAATCTCCTGGATTATCCAGTGCTCCAGCGATTGGACTTCATCTGGCAAAAATGATTGCCGAGAAGGCAGGGGCAAAGGAAAAGACAGATTTTATTGCCACTAGAAAAGGAATTCCTCATGTTTCAGCTATGGCAAGAGAGGAGAGGGCTGCATTGATTAAGGAGCGCCCAGACTATGGAACGATTGTATGCCGCTGTGAAAATGTCAGTGAGGGCGAGATTGTGGACAGCATCCGCCGTACATTGGGAGCTAAGTCCCTAGATGGAATTAAGAGAAGAGTTCGCCAGGGAATGGGGCGCTGCCAGGCAGGCTTTTGTACACCAAGAACCATGGAAATTTTGTCAAGAGAGACAGGAATCCCCATGGAAGAAATCTGCAAAAATCAGCCTGGGTCTGAGATGATCACCGGAGAAGCATAGGAGGAAAAAAGGATGACACATCATGATATCGTAATCATTGGCGGAGGCCCAGCAGGATTATCCGCAGCAGCAGCAGCAAGAAAAGCAGGAGTTCAAGACATCCTGATTTTGGAGCGTGATGGAGTTTTAGGAGGAATCTTAAACCAGTGTATCCACAATGGTTTCGGCCTTCATACATTTAAAGAAGAACTGACAGGGCCTGAATATGCTTCCCGCTATATTGCTATGGTTGAGGAGGAGAAGATTCCTTATAAATTGAACACAATTGTAGTTGATGTAAATAAAGATAGAACTGTTACCTATATCAACAAAGAGGAAGGCATGGTGACAATTCAGGCAGGGGCAGTGATTTTGGCTATGGGATGTCGGGAACGCCCTAGAGGAGCTTTGAATACTCCTGGCTATCGTCCAGCAGGTATTTACTCTGCAGGAACAGCCCAGCGGTTGATGAATATTGAAGGCTACTGTGTGGGAAAAGAGGTTGTCATCTTAGGTTCTGGCGATATCGGTTTGATTATGGCAAGGCGTATGACTCTGGAAGGAGCAAAGGTAAAAGTGGTGGCTGAGCTTATGCCTTATTCTGGAGGACTTAAGAGAAATATTGTTCAATGCTTAGATGATTATGGGATTCCGCTAAAATTGAGCCATACGATTATCAATATCGAAGGCAAAGAGCGCCTTACAGGCATCACTTTGGCAGAGGTAGACGAGAACCGAAATCCAATACCAGGAACCGAAGAACATTATTCTTGCGATACTCTTTTGCTCAGTGTAGGTTTGATTCCAGAAAATGAATTGTCCAAAGGCGCAGGAGTTTCTATGAACCGCATTACCTCTGGGCCAAATGTAGATGATTGTCTGGAAACAGAAGTAGAAGGAATCTATGCATGTGGAAATGTACTTCATGTACATGATTTAGTGGATTTTGTATCTCAGGAAGCTGCTCTGGCAGGTGAGAATGCTGCTGCCTATGTGAAGGATGGCAAAGAGATGAACAAAGGACATAGAGTTCCTCTGCTTGCAGAAAATGGAGTTCGTTATACAGTTCCTCAAGTGTTGAATGTAGATACTATGAATAATACAGTAACTGTACGGTTCCGTGTGGCTGATGTCTACAAAGACCGTTATATTTCTGTGTACTATGATGACAAGCTGATTTCCAAGAAGAAAAAGAAAGTTTTGGCTCCTGGCGAGATGGAACAGGTAGTATTAAAGAAGAGCAGCTTTGCAGATTACCCAGAAATAGGGCAGATTAAGATTTGTACGGAGGTAGAATAATGGAAACAAGGAATTTGATTTGTATTGGCTGTCCTCTTGGCTGTCCGGTAACAGTGACTATGGAGGGAGAAGAAATCAATGTAACTGGTAACACTTGCCCTAGAGGGGCAGATTATGCCAAAAAGGAAGTGTTAAGTCCTACTCGTATTGTGACCTCCAGTATTCGTGTCAATCATGGAGTGATTGCCAGGGTATCTGTCAAGACAAAAAGTGATATTCCAAAGTCTAAGATTTTTGATGTGATGGAAGAAATTCGCAGCATTCGTGTAGAGGCTCCTGTTGCTATGGGGCAGGTGCTTATTGAAAATTGTGCAGGTACAGGAGTAGATATTATTGCCACAAAAGATGTAGAGAGCTGTTAATTATAACTTTTCTATGATTGCCTCCATTGAGTAGAATGCTTTACAATGATAAATTTTGTATAAATATTTTGTTATAGTCAGCAGTTTTACGCGATTGAGGCAATAGATTCAGTTGTATTCTTAGATAGACAACAGGATGGAGAAAATAGGAGTGGGCAGACAAGAGGCACTTCAAAAGAATGAGCAGGACAGAATCAATCTGTTAAAAAAGATTGATTTATTTGTGCTGGATATGGACGGCACATTTTATTTAGGAAACCGTGTAATCAAAGGGGCTTTAGATTTTGTCCAATATGTGCAGAAAAAAGGACGCAGGATTTTGTTTTTTACCAATAATTCTTCACAATCTCCCAGAGTTTATATGGAGCGCCTAGCTGGTATGGGCTGCCCGATTACAAGAGAGCAGATTATGACTTCTGGTGATGTAACCATAGCCTATTTAAAGGCAAACTATGAGGGAAAACGTATCTATCTTATGGGGACACCAGCTTTAAAAGAGAGCTTTGTGGAAGCTGGAATCTGCTTGTGGAAGGAAGGAAGCCCTAATCCAGAGATAGTAGTAATAGGATTTGACACTACATTGACTTATGATAAATTAAAACTAGCCTGTAAGTTTATCCGAGAAGGAGCAGTTTTTCTTGCAACTCATTTAGATATCAACTGTCCTACAGAAGATGGTTTTATTCCTGATTGTGGCAGCATCTGTGCTGCTATCACCATGTCAACAGGAGTTAACCCCAAATATTTGGGGAAACCATTTAGAGAGACTGTGGATATGGTGATGCAACAGTCAGGAGAAGCAAGAGAACGAATGGCTTTTGTGGGAGACAGACTCTATACAGATGTAGCTACAGGGGTAAATCATGGAGCCCATGGTTTTTTAGTGTTGACAGGGGAGACAAAAAAAGAAGATTTGCAAAATTCCAAGGTAAAACCAGATGCCGTCTATCAGTCTCTGGAGGAGATGAAGGAATTGCTGGAAACTGCTTTGGAAGGTGTCTGAATCGTTACTCCTACTATTTGCTAGAAAGATTTGTCATTGAATTTCTTGTAGGTCAAAGGCATATTCCAAAAACTGAATCATTGTATCTTGATGTTCTGTATAGGAAAATACCATAAGATAATGGGGGGCAGCCTGGTCTGAGGCTGCCTCTTTCGCAAATCGGGAGCCTTCCAGACTGACAGCACAAGCTTTTGTGGTTCCGTCAGAAGTCTTGGCATAGTAAAATTGATTCTCAAGAAGGGTTAAGAGATGCTCAGGAAGAAACTCCTCTAAGTCACAGAGAGGAAAGCTTTTGCTATAATAGTCTGTGAGTTCCTTGGTAGTGACTAGAAAATCCAATTCTCTGGCAGAGATATAGGCCACAATTTTACTCTGGCTTGCAGTATGATAGTCAATAGACGAACCAAGCAGGACATATAAGCTATCATCAAAAATTACCTGTTGATTGGAAGAAAGATTCAGTATACGAGAAAAGTCCTTGGAAATGGTTTCAGCAGGAAAGAGATTCTCCTCATCATTCGTAAAAAATCCTTCTAAGACAGTTTCTCGTCTTGTCTGCATCCAAACTTCCCCTAGATAGAATCCTGCTAGACAAAGGCATAAAAGGATAACTGCATAACCTCTGTAATAGTCCAGGATAAAGCGAATCTTTTGAGAAAATGAAAGGGTTTTTAAAGTCTCCTTATCTTTAGAAAAGCTTTGCTTGAGTCTTAGAAAAAATTTCATAAAATATCTCCTGACTTGAAACCTGTTATATCCCTTATAAAAAGGGATTCATTGATATGATAAAGGACGGTCTGATATGAATAATCTGTTCAATCCAGAAAACCGATTTTGGAGCTTCATGAATAAAATTACTGATGTATTCTGCCTTGGAATCCTATGGTTTATCTTTTCGATTCCCATAATTACCATAGGAGCTGCCACTACCTCGTTGTACCAGTTTACCTTAAAACAAGCTGATGATGAAGAAGGATATGTGTGGAGAAGTTTTATCAAAGCCTTTGGAAAAAACTTTAAACAGGCAACAGCTCTTTGGCTGATACTTTTAGCAGCAGGGGGATTTTTGGCTATGGATTTATGGGCCTGTATTCAGATTACGATACCAGGCTCAGTTAGGATAGTATGTTTTGGGGTACTTTTGTGTTTATGTCTGATTTATACCCTGACAGCCTTGTATGTATTTCCTATTTTGTCCAGATTTCATCTTTCGGTTAAGACAATTCTTGTCCACAGTTTTATCATGGGTATGGGGAATCTTTATGTGTCAGTGACTGTACTGGTGATTTATATTGTCTTTGGGATACTGGCCTATTATATCACTATTTTATTTCCTGTTTTTATGGCGTTGGCAGCATTTTTCAGTTCCTATTTCTTCCGCCATGTATTCAGCAGGTATTGGGACCAGTAGTTTTTCCGATTACAAGATTGCTCTGATATTCTACTCTTGTAATGGCATTTTCATCGATTAGTTCCGATTTCCCTCTTAGTTTTTCTGATAGAAGCCGGATGCTGCTCCTTCCTCTCTCTACAATCGCATGTTCAATGGTAGTAAGCTCCACCCCTGGAAAGCGAGAAGGATAAATATTATCAAATCCGCATAAACTAATATCCTGAGGTATCCGCTTTCCAGCATCAATCAAAGCTGCACGTACTCCATAGGCCACCATATCATTGATAGCTACAATAGCTGTAACCTGGGGAGATTCAGTTAGACATCGCTGGGTTAAGGTATAGCCTACCTCATGTTCTACTCCTGTGACATACAATTCTTTATGGGAAGATACATCTTGAGTATAAATAGTAACAGTCCCCAAAGGACAGGATTGAAAGTATTCATCACTTAATCCATCGCATCGTTTTAACCTGGAAGAATGTTCTTCATTTAAGGTAGTAGAAATATAGGCTACATGTTTGTGCCCTAAGGCAATTAAGTGAGCTGCTACCATGCGTCCAGCGGAATAATTGTTGACATCTACAGTATCAAGTTTTAAATTATAAGTTCTATCTCCCACAGCTACAATTGGTACAAGTTTACTTACCTCTTCTGCTAGATGGGGCTGCTGGGGAATCATAGAAAAAATGACTCCTGCAACAGTAGGTTCGGTTGCCATTTCTAGAACTTCTCGTTCCCATGCTTTATCCCAATAAGTAGTGAATATCATGGTTACATAACCTCGGAGTCGTGCCTCCTGCTCCATACTCTGTATCAGGGTGGCATAGTAGGGATTCATTAAAGAGGGACATACAATCAGGATTGTCTGTTTTGGATTTTTGTGACGTTGTTGTTTTTTAGAAATGTATCCAAGCTGGCGACTGGCATGGTAGACATTCTGAATGGTCTGTTCTGTAAAACGGGACAAGTTTCTGCCATTTAAAATCATAGAGACAGAAGCAGGAGAAACACCAGCAGCAGCAGCAATATCCTTGATGGTTGCTTTTTTCACATTTAACCCCTCCTTATTGTAATTTATGCAAAAATTCGTGGGCAAATATCAGAGATATCAGTTATTTTGCTTATGACTGAATTTTAACATTTTTCAACAGAAAAATCAAGAACTTTATTGTGAAAATGACTAAGTAAATTTAGAAAGCTATATAAAAAATGCTTAAAAACAAAAAAAGTACAAGGTTATTATTGACAAATAGCACAAAAATATGTTAGTTTTAATGTATAGGGATTTTTCCAAAAAACGGATATTGAAAAAACATTGGAAGAACAGCAGTCAAGGCGCCCAGATTTGCATGAGAAAATTTTAACAATGTTTATCAAAATTTTAACAACAATTTAACAAAAAATTTAACAACTCACAAAAATGAATGGAGGAGTATTTCTATGAAAAAAATGTTGGCAGTTGTGTTGACAGCAGCAATGGGATGCAGTATCCTTAGCGGATGCAGCGGCGGAGGTTCGACAGGAGGCGGAGCACAGCAGGCAGCACAAGGTTCTAATGAGGAAAACTCATCAGGAGGAGAGGATGCGCCAGTAGTAGATGCATCGATGTATGAGGTAACAGAGCCGATTACAATTCAGTGGTGGCATGCATTGGAAGACCAATATTCTAAGACTGTGACAGAAGTTGTGGACGGTTTTAACAGCTCTCAAGACCTTATTACCGTGGAGCCAGTATATGTAGGCAGCTATGCCCAGCTTAATGAGGCATTGGTTGCTGCCCATGCAGCAGGTACAGGTCTTCCAGCAGTGACTGTAGCCAATACTCCTTATGTTGCAGAGTATGGTGCAGGAGGACTTACCGAAGATTTAACTCCATATATTCAAGCCACAGGATTTGAAATTGATGATTTTGGAAAAGGTATGATTGAAGCTTCCAGCTATGACGGAAAGAATGTTGCCCTTCCATTCCTCATTTCCACTCAGATTGTATATTATAACAAAGATATGGCTGATGAGCTTGGTATCACTATTCCAGAAAAGTGGGATGATATGGATTCTTTCCTAAAGGCAGCTTCTGTAGTGAACAATGGGACAACAGAGCGATATGCAATGATGATTCCTGGCTGGGACCAGTGGTATTTTGAAACCTTCTACTTAAATCAAGGTGTAAAGATTGTCAATGACGACAGAATTTCTACAGATTTAGACAGTGATACAGCAGTTAATCTGGTAAATAAGATTAAAGGGTGGGTTAGCGATGGCTCCCTTTACTGGACAACTATGGATAGCGATGCTTCTTCCAATATGAGACAGAGCTTTATCGACAAAAAGACATTTTCTGTTGTTCACACCAGTTCTTTATATAACACTTATGTAGATTTATGCGATTTTGAGGTGGGAATGTCCTGGCTTCCAGGTGGAGCTACCAAGAACCAGGAAATTGGCGGCAGTGTGATTTTGATTCCTGCTAAAAATGACCAGGCTACCAAAAATGCAGCATGGCAGTTTTTATCCTACTTATGCAGCAAAGATGTAAACATGAAGTGGGCAAAAGAAACAGGCTATATCCCCACCAGAAACTCGGTTCTTCAGACAGAAGAGGGTGTGGCATTCTTGGAAGAGAAGCCTGCATTCCAGTGTATTTTTGACAATCTGGATTTAATTAACCCCAGAATTCAGCATCCAGGCTGGAATCAGCTATCTACAATCTGGAAAAACTATATGTTGGAGATTATGATTGAGGACGTAGATATCAATAGTAAGTTGGAGGATATGGTACAAGAAATTAATGAAGCTCTTGAAGATGCATAAAGATTTCATGGAAGGTTACACTCTTGAAACAAGGAATATGATATATTATCTGACAGCTTAAAGGACGGCCTTCGGTATAGGTTTCGCCTTACCGAAGGCCGATTTACAAAATATCAGGCAGATGTGTTAGATACGGTTTTAAAAGGAGAACGATGCAAATAAGTGCAATTACACCTCTGCCGGATTTCAGAAGGAGGATTAGAATGGAAAATAAACCTTTCCTGAAACCCAGAACAGTATCAGCTATGAAGGATTTTGTCTGTGTCCTTCCGGCATTAGTATTTATTGTTATTTTTACGTATTATCCAATCTGCAAGTTAATTCAGATTAGCTTTACTGACTGGAACTTATTAAATGACAGATGGAATTATGTGGGTTTGAAAAATTGGACTTGGCTTTTTAATGGCTCAGGAACAAAACATTTGCTGAACTCCTTAAAAGTGACAATTCTGTATTCGGTTGGCGAGCTGGCGATTACATTGATAGGAGGATTGATGCTGGCTTTGGTATTTAACCGACTCAATAAGACATTTTCCTTTATGAGAGCAGTTGTATTTATGCCAAAGTATGTGGCTATGTCCTCGGCAGCAGTTGTATTTTTGTGGATTTTAAATACAGATAATGGAATCTTAAACTATTTGTTAAAGCTTGTAGGACTTCCTGCTGTAGACTGGCTGGGAAATCGAAATACAGCTCTTATCTCTGTGCTGATGCTTACAGGATGGAGAGCAATTGGCTATGGCATGATGATTTATCTGTCAGCAATGATTGGAATTTCTAAGGATTACTATGAGGCTGCTTCCCTAGATGGTGCTACAGCGGTGCAAAGCTTTTGGAAAATTACAATTCCTATGCTTTCTCCAACCACGCTGTTTTTATTTGTAACCACATTCCTTTCTTCCATGAAGGTATTCCAATCCGTAGATATCTTGACAAAGGGTGGCCCATATCGTTCTACAGAGGTATTTGTCTACAAGATTTATTTATATGCTATGGAAGACTTCCGTATGGACAGGGCATCAGTAATTGCCATTGCATTCTTTGTCCTGCTATTAATCATAACAGCAGCTACCTTTAAAGTTTCTAACAGTAGCGTACATTACGATTCATAAAGGAGGCAGCCATGAGCCAAACCAAGGAAGATAGCCGTTTAGAACGGCAGATGGCAGCAAAAAGGAAAAAGAAAATCATTGCTGCGATACAGTATACACTGGCAATTATCATTACATTGATTTCATTGTTCCCTATATACTGGATGATTTCTTCTTCCGTGAAGTCACAGGAGGAGATTTTGCTTCTGGTGCCGACTTTATGGCCTCGAGAAATCCATCTGGAAAACTATGTAAATGTATTTAATCGTGTAAACTTTGGAAAATATTATTATAATACGATTGTTATGACCGCAGGAATTTTAAGTTCCCAGATTATTACAGGTGTATTTGCTGCTTATGGATTTTCTAAAGGAAAATTTAAAGGGCAGAATGCATGTTTTATGTTTATCCTGGGCGCTTTAATGATTCCCATTCAAGTTACTTTTGTGCCTCTGTATATTATGTGTGCAAACTGGGGATTGACAGATACTTTCTTAGGATTAATCCTTCCAGAATGTATTTCTCCATATTATATCTTTATGTTGAGACAGACCTTTATGGCTATTGATGACAGCTATATTGATGCCGCGAAAGTTGATG
The DNA here is from genome assembly GCA_002358555.1 of Hungatella sp. UBA3402. GTDB lineage: Bacteria > Bacillota > Clostridia > Lachnospirales > Lachnospiraceae > UBA3402. The sequence continues at coordinate 15,118 of DEPC01000174.1, forward strand.
GTCTTGGCAGAGTGGGAATTATCACAAAGATTCTTACTCCTATGTGTAAATCTACCTTATTTACAACGACATTGGTGACATTTACTAATGGGTGGAACAGCTATTTCTGGCCCAAGATTATTGCCAAAAATGAGCATAGAAGGGTGTTGACTGTAGGTTTAGCACAGCTTAAGAATACATTTGCAGGACAGGCTACAATGAATAACCATGAAATTATGGCTGGTGCTGTTATGGCGATTTTGCCTGTAGTAATTTTGTTCTTTGTTTTCCAAAAATATATGTTGACTGGATATTCTAAGGCAGCTATGAAGTAGAAGAGATTAGATTTTCTTGAAATTTACAGCTTATGGCAGTATAATAGGTTGTCGAAAAGGAAAGTAGTATTGCCTTGAAAGATGGCAATGGAAGTTGTAGATTTAAGAGAGAGAGGGCTTTGAGATATGAAAGTAATGGCTCATAGAGGGTATAGTGGAAAATATCCAGAGAATACTATGCTGGCTTTTCAAAAAGCAGTAGAGGTTGGATGTGATGGAATCGAGTTGGATGTCCAGCTCACCAGAGATGGAGTTTTAGTTATTATCCATGACGAGAGGATTGACCGCACCACGGATGGAACTGGTTCAGTAAAGGACTATACTTATGAGGAATTAAAAAAGTTCAATGCTGCTGTTAATTTTGGGAATGTAACAGAGTTTCAGCCCATACCAACTTTTGAAGAATATTGTGCATGGATAGCAGAAACCAATATTGAAACCAATATTGAGATAAAGACAGGCTGTTATTATTATGAAGATATTGAGAAGAAAACTCTTGATATGGTGCATAAATATGGCCTGGAAAAAAGAGTTTTGTATTCCTCTTTTAATCATATGTCTTTAGTAAAGATAAAGGAATTATTGCCAGAGGCAGAATGTGGGGCCCTTTTAAATGAAGCTGGATTGGGAAATGCAGGTTTTTATTGTCATTCCTATGGATTCCAGTGTTATCATCCAGGATATAGGGGACTTACGAAAGAGATTGTGGATAATTGTAAGAAGTATGGAATCAAAATCAATGTATGGACAGTCAATGGCATGAATGAACTGGAACAGTTGGAAGAATGGGGCTGTGATGGAGTGATTACCAATTATCCAGAAGTATGTAAGGTGTGGGCAGAACACAAAGCCAGGAAGTAAGAATTCAGAAGTTTAGCAGCAGACAGAAAGGCAAAATGCTTTTTTGTCTGCTGTTATTTGATTTTCCAGGCAGATTGGTGTATGATAGAGGGAGTATGGGAGGGAATGATTTGAAGCTGGAAGATATTTTTGCATCTTCTCCAGTTATCACGGCAGTAAAAGATGAGGCAGGTTTAGAGCATGCCATGGAGAAAGAATGCGCGATTGTATTTATTTTATATGGAAATGTATGTAGTATTCCTAGAATTGTAGAAAAAGTCAAGGCTCATGGGAAGATGGCCATTGTCCATGTAGACTTAATTGTTGGACTAAGCTCCAAAGAGGTAGCAGTAGATTATATCAAGGAGAATACTTTGGCAGATGGCATCATCAGCACTAGGCCAGGACTGGTAAAAAGAGCTATGGAGCTAGGACTTATCGGCGGACAGAGGGCATTTCTGATTGATTCTATTGCATTAGACAACACTAGGAAACAATTGGCAGCCTTTCAGCCAGACTTTATGGAGATTATGCCTGGAATGATGCCCAAAATTCTAAAACAGATTCGGGAGACAACATCAGTTCTTTTGGTAGCAGGAGGACTGCTATCAGATAAACAGGATATCATGGCAGCTTTTCAGGCAGGAGTAGATGCAGTATCTACTACAAAGGAGGAGCTGTGGGAAGTATAAACGTAGATAACATGCGTTTTGTTGCTTTGTACCCAAAGGGCAGGATCTACTGTGAAACATGCACAGAATGGAGGAAATTATGAAAATATTGACCTACGAAGTGGACAGCAGAAAGAAACTTGGGATTTGGAATAAAGAAGAAACATGGATTTATCCTATTGAAAGTTTTGGAATGGAATATCGGAAGATGCAGGAGGTAATTGAGAGTATCAGTGATTCCGAGATTCATTTGCTAAACCATATGGCAGGAAAAGATCCCTATGAAGTGAGGGGAGCAGCCCCTGTAGAGGAAGTGACCATTTTATCTCCAATCCTGAAACCCAAGCAGGATGTTATCTGTCTGGGGATTAATTATATGGACCACGCTGAAGAGTCTGCCCGCTATCAGCAGAAGACTTTTGGAGGAGAACGTCCTTATGCCGTTTATTTTTCTAAAAGAGTCAATCATTGTGTAGGCTATGGGGAGGGAATTCCATCTCACGCAGATATGGTGGATAGCCTGGATTATGAAGTAGAGTTAGCAGTAATTATTAGAAAGAATGCATATTGTGTTTCCAAAGAGGAAGCTAGAGATTATATCTTTGGATATTCTGTCATCAATGATGTCAGTGCCCGCAATATACAGAGTCGGCATAGCCAATGGTATTTTGGAAAAAGTTTGGATGGTTTTTTCCCCATGGGACCATGTATTGTAACAGCAGAGGAAATCGAGTATCCACCTCGCCTTGGAATCCGTTCTTATGTCAATGGAGAATTAAGGCAGAACAGCACCACAGAACTCTTGATTTTTGATATTGACCATGTAATCAGCGAACTCTCTCAAGGTATGACTCTTGAGGCAGGAACTATCATTGCTATGGGGACACCGGCAGGAGCAGGAATGGGGTTTGAGCCTCCCAGGTTTTTAAAGATTGGCGATGAAGTCTGCTGCGAAATTGACGGAATCGGAAAAATCGTGAATCCTATTATATAAGGAAAGAGGAACGATTTATGCATAAGCAAACCTACATACGAGGAGTAAGAGAAGGAATTCCTGTGGGGCTAGGATATTTTGTGGTGTCGTTTACTATCGGCATTGCTGCCAGAAAAGCAAATTTAACTCCTCTCCAGGCTACAGTGATGTCTTTTACAAACAATACATCTGCAGGACAGTTTGCTTCCTTTGCTTTGATTGCTTCTGGGGCGCCTTATATGGAGATGGCCATTTCCCAAGCAGTGATTAACCTGCGTTATTGCCTGATGTCCTGTGCATTGTCTCAGAAGCTAGATGCAAAGCTGCCTTTTTATCACAGATTTTTTCTGGCCTTTGGGGTTACAGATGAGATTTTTGGATTATCCATATCCCAGAAGGGAAAATTGGACCCATGGTATACCTATGGAGTAATGAGTGTAGCAGTTCCTGGCTGGTCTCTGGGAACTCTCACAGGGGTACTGTCCACAGGAATGTTGCCTCAAACATTTTTAAATGCAATGAACATGGCCTTATATGGGATGTTTATTGCTATCTTTATGCCCGCAGCTAGAGAGGATAAGAAACTACTGCCCATCATTTTTATTTCCATGGCATTAAGTACTTTATTCCAGGTAGTTTCTTGGTTTGATTTTATTTCATCAGGTATGAAGATTATTATTTTAACATTAGCTATTTCCATGGGAGCTGCTATCTTTATGCCTTTGCCGGAGGAAAAAGAGGGGCTGTGAAAAACTCAGAATATTTTTCGCAAAAATCATGAAAAGATAAACCAACACATTGCTTTGCAGACTATGGAAAAGACTTTTTTCACAGTTCCGATTTATTTGTAACTAAAAAGGATTGGTGGCAATTATGAAAAATTATATGTATATCCTGGTAATGGCAGTAACTACCTATTTAATTCGGGTTATCCCTTTAACGCTCTTAAGAAAAGAGATTAAGAATCGGACCTTTCGCTCCTTCCTAACTTATGTTCCCTATGTAACTCTATCTGTTATGACCTTTCCAGCAATTTTGGAATCTACAGATGAGATGTGGGTATCTTTGATAGGATTTGGAGCTGCTATGGTTATGGGGTATTGTAAAGTCAGTTTGTTTGTTGTTTCTATGGGGTGTTGTTTGTTGGTATTTTTGCTGCAGATGGTGTAATGGAGATGATTAGGAAAGAGGATTTCATTCAGAGTTTGGATTTCAAGAATAGATAGTTATAGGAATGGTAGCTTGCTTAAACAGGATATGGTGTATTAATACGAAAAACCTGTGCCAAAAGGTATACTTTTTGGTACAGGTTTCTTTTTTCTTTGACCTTTTCAAGATTACTATGAATTTCACTAAAAGTCAATAGAAAATCTTCTTTTTTCTTTGGCTATCTTTACCAAGTCGGTGAATTATCCAAAAAGTATACTTTGTGGTGCAAAATTTATCTTTCATTTAAAAAGTATAGCTAATTATAAAGAAATAGATTCATTTCCTATTAGAAATAATGATTTAATTCATGCTATATACTGTGAAGCAAGAAATGACTTTTATCATGTTTATGCTTATATTGGCGATGTAGCATGTAATTTAACTGTCAAATAACTTCAAATAATTATAAAAAATTGAAGTTTATTTAAAAAGAATTATGTACTGTAGCCTAAAAATCTGTAATTAAATGATTAATGTAGTAAAAAGAACTATCTCACAATATAAAGGTTTTTCAAAAAAATTTCTAAAATAGGGAGGTGTATTCTGTTTGTCAGGCTATGAGATGGATTCTAAAAATTTAATAGACGGCTTTATAAATGAACATGTTATTAGACAAGGACTAGATAATAGGACAGAAAAAGCATACCGTTTGGATTTAGAACACTTTTATGCCTGGATGAAACAGAAGGATAGCCTGTCTAGTAGAATGAAAGGAAGCTTTGATTTAGAGCATAGCATAAAATCAGAAGCAACCTGTTTGGAAGATTGGATGGAAGATTATTTAAAGTATTTAGCCATAGAAAAGAAGATGAGTTCTGCTACAGTATGTAGAAAGAGTAGAGTACTGGGATATTATTTAGCTTATCTATCAAATCATAATATTATTAGTCTCCATCGTTCCTTAAAGTTAGCAAGAGGATTGGGCAGAAAGTCTCAAAAGAGAGGAGTATTGTCTAAGAAGGAATCGGATGCCTTTTTTATGGCTATAACTCATGAATATGAGTCATTAGATAGTGAATTTAGAAAACGTATCTGTTTAAGAGATATGGTCATGATGGAAATTTTATTTTACCACAAAATCGAAATCAGTGAATTGTTACGATTTGAAGTGGCAGATTATGATCAAAGCACAGGGGTTCTTACAGTCCGCCAGAAACGAGGACAGGAGAGACAAGTTTATTTGTTTTCTCAAGGACTGCGTACAAGAATGAAACAATGGTTAGAAGATAGGAAAGGATTTAGATGTGAAGGTGAATATTATGAGAGGATATTTCTATCTAAATTGGGGAAACCGCTATCAATGAAAATGGTTATTAAGATATTTGATAAATATAGAGAAATGGCAGGGATTGAAAAAGGATTTACTCCAAAAGATTTGAAAGAAAATTGTATGAAACAATATGCTAAAGATTTGGTGATGGAGAACTGTGGGTAAGAAATTTGATGTTAGATTAAATGAGAGATAAACACATTAATGTGGAAAGGAGGAAATTGGATAATGACAAGAAAGAAGGTTAAATCAAGTAAAGATATAAAGGTATGTTTAGTAGGTTCATCTGGAGGACATCTTATGCATCTGTATATGTTAAAACCTTTTTGGGAGAAAATAGAAAGATTTTGGGTTACTTTTGATAAGGAAGATGCAAAAAGTCTGCTTGAAAACGAGAAGATGTATCCTTGTTATTACCCAACAAATCGATCTTTGAAGGGTCTTATCATAAATACAAAGTTAGCTTGGAAAGTCCTTAAAAAAGAAAGACCAGATCTTATCATTTCTACAGGAGCTGCTGTTGCAGTACCATTTTTCTATTTAGGTAAACTATTTAAAGCTAAATGTATATATATCGAAGTTTTTGATCGTATAGATCATTCAACTCTTTCGGGAAGAATAGTTTATCCAATTGCTGATAAGTTCATTGTTCAGTGGGAAGAAATGAAGAAAATTTATCTGAAAGCAGTAAATCTGGGGAGTATATTCTAATGATTTTTGTGACAGTAGGGACTCATGAACAGCAGTTTAATAGACTTATAGAGTATATTGATAACTTGGCTGAAAAAACTGATGAGGAAATTATTATTCAAACTGGATTCTCTACATATAAGCCAAAGTATTGTATATGGAAGGAATTTTTTTCATATAGTGAGATGAAAGAGTATATTCAAAAGGCAAGAATTGTTATTACTCATGGTGGACCATCTTCATTTATAGCCCCACTTCAGATTGGAAAAATTCCAATAGTTGTGCCAAGAAGAAAAGAGTTTGATGAGCATGTAAATGATCACCAGTTAAATTTTTGTCGTAAAGTAGCTAAGAGGCAAGGTAATATTATTGAAGTTGAAAATATTAAAGAACTTTATGAAAAGATAACAGACTATGACAAGATTGTTGCAAATATGCAAACTGGGCTTGAAAGTAATAATAGCAAGTTCTGTGGAGAATTTGAGAAGATAGTTCAAAGATTATTTTAGGAGATATGGATGAGTAGGAGATCTACCGCACTAAATTATATACGGATAATAGCCTGTATTATGGTAATAGGGATTCATTTATTAGGATGGTTATACGAGATAAATAACAATAGAATTTCATTAATATATCTCTTAACGGAACATATTGTTAGAATTGGATTGCCGATATTTTTCATATTATCTGCAGTATCATTAGTTGGAGAAAGAGATTTTTTAGTCAATATTAAATCATTTTATTGGAAGAAAGCATGTAATATATTTTTCCCATTTTACATATGGTCATCGATTTATTATCAATTGAGTAATCAAATATTAGGATTTACTAAACTATCAATAAAAAGCTTCTTTATAGGGTTTTATAGGTCATTCTTTACAAGTCAATATTTTCACTTATGGTATATGTATGCTTTTCTTGGATTAGTGATTCTTATGCCATTTTTGAAAAGAATGGTAGACCATTTAAGTAATCAGGAAATGGAAATTCTATGTGGAATTATATTAGCTGTTTTAGCCTTGAAGCAATATTTAAAAATTCAGATAGATGAATTTTACCTTGGCTCTTGGGTTTCATTTTATATATTTGGAGCTTTTATTTTTAGGAAAGAAATAAAAAAATGTTATCCGATTCTAAGCTTTATCGGGGGGGAGCATTCATAGTCTCAGTAATGGCAGAATATAGGAATCCAGAATCAATATTTATAACATTACATTGGGAGTATTCTCCACTAATGATTCTACAAGCATTAGGATTTGTTTCATTCTTCCTGTGGATGGAAGAATATGTGAAACTGCCAGGGAAAAAAGTAAGCAAGGCATTAGCAAAGTTGACATATAGAGTTTACCTAGCTCATCCTTTCGTTGTATCTGTGCTTCCAAGTATACCAATATTAAGAACTCCTTTTTCTGGTAGATATGGGCCAATACAAACTTTTGAAATGATTTATATGGAAACAGTGATTGCATCATTTGTATTGTCAACTGTAATAGAAATTATAATATATGTTTTTAAAAGCAACATGATAAAGATTAGGAGTAGATATCTTGAATAAAGTTCTTGTTATTATGGCCACCTACAATGGGCAAAAGTATCTTCGGGAACAGATTCAGAGTATTTTAGGTCAGGAAAAAGTTAGAGTTTCTTTATTAGTTCGTGATGATAACTCTAATGATAGAACCTGTAATATACTAGAGAATTACCAAAATCAGGGAAAATTGGAATGGTATACAGGTATTCATCTTAATGTGACGAAGGGATATTTTGATTTAATGAAAAAGGCAGTATCTTATAATGTAGATTATATTGCCTTTTCAGATCAGGATGATGTTTGGGATAAAGATAAATTATATGTAGCGGTGCAGGCTCTTGAAAAATTTAATGAGAATATACCTTCTCTTTATTATTGTGGTCAACGTTTAGTTGACAGTAATTTGAAACCTATAGCTAACCATGAATTAAATAGACAGCGAAGCCTAAAAACCAGATTTATATTATCTGATTTTGCTGGTTGCACAGGTGTATTTAATAAAAGGCTACTTAATGAAGTGATAGGGTATGAACCCAATTATATGCTAATGCATGATACTTGGATATTGAAGATATGCTTGGCTCTTGGTGGAAGTGTTGTAGTTGATTCCGGTTGTCATATGAATTATCGGCAGCATGATAGCAATGCAGTAGGCCTTGGAAGAAATTTACCTGCATATCTTAAGCAAGTGAGGCAATACCTCAATGAATATAAAGTTGAGTTACAGATGAGGGAATTGCTTAAAGGATATGGGAATAGAATGGTTCCAGAATATAAGGAATTGGCGGAAGCCTGTTGTAATTATAGAACAGATAAAGAAGCACGAAAAATGCTGTTAAATAAGAGAAATGTTAATTTTTGTACTAAAGGACTGAATGTAACTTATAGATTGAAGATTGGGCTAAATAAACTTTAACTCCAATTTATTGAGGAAAGAAAAAGTAGAGCTTTAGTATTATTGAAAAATTGCTTTGTTGGAAACTTCAAAGAATGGATTGTAAATATGAAAACTTGTGTAATAATGTCCGTCTATAATGGAGAAAAATATATTGGTGAACAGTTGGATAGTATTTTTTCACAAAATTATAAAGGTGAATTGTTTGTTTATATTAGAGATGATGGATCTACAGATAATACACTTGAATACCTACGAAAACGATCTGAATATAGTGCGTTGAGCTTAATTATTAAGTGTGGAGATAATAGAGGTGCTGCAGGAAGTTTTTTGGAGGCTATTAAAAATGCTCCAGAGGCAGATATATATGCGTTTTGTGACCAGGATGATGTATGGGAAACTGGTAAAATTCGTGCATTTCAGACAGCTATAGAAAGTGAAAAAACGCTAATGCCTGTTCTTTGGATATCTAATTATAATGTAGTGGATAAAGATTTGAAAACCGTAGAATCGAATAGATTAGTAGAGCCTGTTACAGATGATTTATATGCACTTTTTTACAATAATATTCCTGGGTGTGTAATGGCTTTTAATAAAGCTCTTTTACATAAAATGCGTCAATTAAATCTGGTAAGTATCCGTATGCATGACATAATGGCTCTTAATATTGCTCTTTTGACGGGAAAAATGATATATGATTCAAAATCATATGTAAATTACAGGCAACACGAAAATAATGCAATAGGATATAAACATAAAAAAATTAAACCTTTTAACTGGATTAAAGATAAAATTAAATTATTTGTTAATAAAGAATCATATAGTATTGATGAATATGCAGAGCAAGTTTTAGTTAATTTTAGTGGCTATATGAGTGAATATAAAAAGAGTGAATATATGGTTATAAGGGATTATAAAAAAAATATTATTAATAAGTTGAGACTTCTGAGTAAAAATTATACAAGAGCAAAAATAAACAGGACCACAATTTCCATTAGATGCAAAATTTTATTTGGCTTAATGTAGTTTAGATAATACTAAAGTAAATATTAGGAGATGTGTCAAATGTTTTCACAAAATAGATTAAAATTGAAATTGTCTGAATTATATTATATAGCATTAATTATATTTGTGATTGATACTAATCTACGATATTCATATTTTTATGGAATATGGACTAATTCGGATAATATCATATTGACTATAATGAAAATGTTTAGATACTTTTCATATATTGTATGTATTGCAAGAATTATAAGTATTACACGATTTAGTAAAAAGTATTTTCTATTTCTATTTATTTTATTTTCAGTTGGAATGTTAGCTGCAACGACTGGTCCTGAAAAGACTACTATATTTCAATGTTTACTGTTTGGAGCTGCAATAGATTCAGACTTTGATAAAGTAGTTAAAATATTTTTGACAATACAAGGTTTCTTTTTAGTGATTAACATTCTGTTATCGATATCTGGTTTCTTTGATGTAATATATGTTTATGATTTAGGGCGTTTACGTTATCTATTGGGATATGGATGGGCTAATAGAGCTTCCTATTGTTGGTTATTTTTATGTCTAGAATATATATATTTAAAGAGGTTCAGAATAAATGCAGCTTTTTTACTTCTAATGGTTACAGTTGCTACAGTTTTATATCATTTCACACAGACAAATTTTCCGTATATTATTACTATTTGTATTTTTTTGTGCTCAACAATAAAAATGATATCCAATTATTTAAGAAGGTTTGTACCAGGGAGAAAGAATTCCAAAGAAAAATCAAAATTATATATCTTTTTATTCATTTGTCTTGTACTAATAGGTTTTTTGCTTCCTTATTTCTATAATAGTGAAAATAATATTATGCATGAATTTAATTTGATCCTTAATTCAAGATTGTCTTTAGGAAAAAGAGCTTATGATTTATATGGGATTGGACTATTTGGACATAAAGTACAGTGGATAGGTTCAAGTTCAATTTTATATGGTCAAGCAAACCTCAGTGATTACTTTGTCGTTGATTGCGATTATTTGAGGCTTACAATTCAATATGGAGTTCCTTATATTATGCTCATAATATTCTTTTATTCACTTGGTTTGAGAAGAAGCTGCCAATTGAATCAATTTAGTATTAGTTTTTGTATACTAGTTATTGGATTTACATGTATATTTGAACCTAGATTAGTTGATTTTGGGTTTAATCCATTCATATTTTATTCATTATGTAATTTTTCCTTTGAAAAGAAAATATTACAAAGCATATAGTTATTATTTGATACGAATGAGAAAGGAATTTATGATGAAATTATATGAACTATTAAGTATTTTTACATATAGTTTTTCTAAAATTATTCCTAAAAAGAAAAATAGATGGGTTTTTGGTGCCTGGTTTGGAACTGCAATATCCGATAATCCGAAGGCAGTTAGCGACTACATTGAGAAAAACTATCCAGAGATTGAGGTTATATGGGTCACTAATAATCCACAATCAATAATATTATCACATGGCAAAGCTGTTAAGAGAAATTCTCTTTTAAGCTTAAAGTATTTAATTACAGCAGAAGTAGCTGTGATGAATCAGGGATTTGGAGATTTAAATGCCTGTAATTTTCTCGGTGGCTGTTATAAGGTACAGCTTTGGCATGGTATTGCATGGAAAAAGATATTTAAAGATACCATGGATAAACCTTGTACATTTAAAGCATATTTATATGATTGGGTTTTTAATTATATTAATCGGTATGATATGTATATCTCTCCTTCTGATGGATATACAAATATTGTGAAATCAGCATTTAATGTAACAGAAGATAGAATATTTAAATGTGGACAACCGAGAAATGATATTTTGTTTTCAAAAGAATTTAGGGAACAAAATAGACAAAAATTATTTGAGAAACTTCAAATTTCCGAAAAGAAGGTTGTAGTTTATATGCCAACTTTTAGAGATAATAAGAATGAAGTTTTTTCATTTGGAAATGAATCAATTGAAAATAACTTAAGAATTCTTGAAAAGGAATATAATTTTATACTTATTGAAAAGTCCCATTATGAGAACGTGAAACGCTCAGGAAACATAGAGCATTCTACAAGTAGCGTATATTATATGCCAAATCAACGTGCTGAATATCTTCTTTCTGTTGCAGATATTCTTATTACCGATTATTCAAGTTGTTTTTTTGATTTTTTAATTACAGATAGACCTATTATACACTACTTATATGATTACAATTATTATGAAAATGAAGATCGCGGATTGTATGCGCCAAAAGAAAGTGTTATAGCTGGAGATGCGCCAGAAGCTGTAGATGAACTTTTTGAAGTATTAGTTAAAAATCTTTTAGACTCGTCTAGAAATTCAGAATTGCGTCAGAAAAGAAGAAGGATATTTATAAATTATGAATCAGAAAGAAATTGTGAAAAGATTATAAACGAAATCAAGCGAAGAAGATTAAAAATATGAATACTATTAATATATATATGACAAAATATAAAAATTTTAGTATACAAGCCAAAGCCTCAATATGGTATAGCTGTTGTAGTATTTTGCAAAAAGGAATTTCTTTTATTGTAATTCCCATTTATACAAGAATGCTCACAGTAGCTGAATATGGACAGTACACGGTTTTTCAGTCATGGAGAGATATTATTATTATCTTTGCTACATTAAATTTGTATTGTGGAGTTTTCACTAAAGCTATGGTAGATTACAAGGATGATAGAGATGCATATACAGCATGTATGCAGGGATTGGGAACCATAATTACGGCCATCTTTTTAATAGTATATTTGGTATCTTCTGAATTCTGGAACAGGTTATTTGACATGGATTTTACTACTATGATTTTGTTGTTTGCATATTATATTACCTACCCAGCATTTTCATTTTGGTCTGTTCGGCAACGTGTAGAATATAGATATAGATGCATGGTTTTTGTGACATTGATTGTTTCTATATTTACTCCAATTATAAGTATTGTGTTATTAAAATTGACTGATTTGAGGGCTAATGCAGTTATCTGGGGCTTTTTGTTTGTCCAGATTATGGTTGGACTGTTTTTTTATATTTCAAATTTTTTCAGAGGAAGGGTATTTTTTCATAAAAAATATTGGATTCATGCCTTAGCATTCAATATCCCTTTAATACCACATTACCTATCATTAATTATTTTAGGTCAGTCGGATAGAATTATGATAAAAGTTATGTGTGGTTCCAATAAAGCGGGAATATATAGTCTTGCATATTCTGTATCACAATTAATGATAATATTTATATCTGCTATAAATGGATCATTCGTACCTTGGATTTATGAAAAACTTAAAGTACAAGATTATAAATCTATTGCTAAGGTATCTAATGCATTATGTATTCTTTGTGGATTCATGTCACTTGCTGCTATTTTGATATCTCCTGAAATAATTTATATTTTAGGGACAGAAGAATATATGGAAGCTATCTGGATTGTTCCAGTTGTATCATTAAGTGTTTATTATACTTTTTGCTATGGACTTTTTTCAAATGTTGAGTTTTATTTTGATGCAACAAAGTATGTTATGGTTGCATCTACAACTGGCGCTATATTAAATATAATATTAAATTATATATTTATTCCTATATTTGGATATATTGTAGCTGCCTATACTACACTGATATGTTATTTGGTATTCATGGTAATGCATTATTTGTTTATGAGAATTATATGTAAAAGGAAAATACAAGGGATTCATATTTTTGATGATAAATTTATAGCTATTTCTTCAGTCAGCCTTTTTATATTAATGATAGGATGTATGTTTTTGTATAAAATCATATTATTAAGATATCTAGTAATTATTGTAATGGCAGTAATAGGAATTGTAAAGATAGACAATATATTGAATCTACTACGAGGATTAAAAAAATGAAAAAGTTAAAAAAGGATATTACTTTTATTTATATGGATTCATCTGAAAAAATAGCATATGAACCAATTGCAGAGGAGGCAAGAAAACGTGGTTATATAATCCATTGGACAGATAATAAATTTGAGAAATGTGAAATTGGTTTTTATTGTCAACATATTAATTTTCCACAATATAGCAAATTTTCCCTTATTATGCTGCATGATATTATTCAGCAATATAGCAATTGGCCAGATTTATGGTATACAGAACCATGGAATAAATACGATATAGGAATTCTCCCAAGTGATCAATGGGTTAATAATTGGAATCAATGTTCTCAATGGTTATATTCTAGACCAAAATATGGCATGTTTAAGATAGGATGGCCCAAGGCAGATGCAGTTGCAACATTAAAGGCAGAGATGAGCAGAGAAGATTATTATAACAAGTATCATCTAGATATAAATAAAAAAACTGTTTTGTATGCTCCTGCATGGGAAAATGATGGCAAACAAAATGATTTTGTCAAAGCTATGCAAAAGCTAGATATAAATATTTTGATAAAGCAGGGACCTTGGTTTTCTAAAAAATGGCAGGAAACACGACCAGATATAGGGAAGAATATTTTGGAGATGAAAAGATTACATCAAGGATTACTGAATGTTACAATTTTAGACCCTAGTCTTAATATTTTTGAAGCAATCGCAGTATCAGATATTTTGGTTTCTGAAGAGTCTTCTACCATGTGTGAAGCTGCAATGATGAGTATACCTGCTATTTCTGTTTCTGATTGGCTTATACCTGATACTGTACCAAGCCGTTATCCAAAATGTGATTATAAATTTGCTATTACAACAACGAAAAAGCAGTTAGCAGAGTGTGTTGATGAAGTATTAAAAAATTATGACTTTTATTATGAAAAAGCTGTTGCATTTGCGGACGCCAATTTTTCTAATATTGGAAAAGCATCGACTATGATTATGGATATTATTGACGATTGTGTTGCAGATAGACCTATTCGTTATCAGGCATTACAAGCACGAAAAGCTGAATCTGTTCCATTGAAAAAAAATTGCTTTAGAATTGCCGAGCAATTACATAGAACAATGTATGAAAATTGGAAAGTTCAAATTCCTTTGTTTAGAATGGTATGGGATATCGGGAAAAAAATTAAGAATTCAATAAAAAAGAATGTTAATTATTTTTGAAGTAAATGGCGTTGTTAACAGGAAAGTATTTTTACTAGAGTCAATAAGAGATTTTCTTAATTGAAATATTAAAAATGAAATTCTTAAGAAGAAGCTAATGGATATTTATGAAAATACTATGGTAGAAAATGCAAGGAGAATAAAAATGAAAAGAGTAATAACTTATGGAACATTTGATTTACTCCATTATGGGCATATCAACCTACTATGCAGGGCAAAAGCATTAGGAGATTATTTGGTAGTTGTTCTATCTTCTGATGACTTTAATTGGAATGAAAAACATAAGAAAACTTATTTTAGTTATGAACAGAGAAAGCAGTTACTTGAAGCAATTCGTTATGTAGATCTTGTAATTCCAGAAACGAATTGGCAGCAAAAACGAACAGATATGCATGAGTATCATATTGATACCTTTGTTATGGGAGATGACTGGAAAGGTAAGTTTGATTTTCTAAAGGAAGAAGGAGTTGATGTTATTTATCTTCCAAGAACACCAGAAATTAGTAGTAGTCAGATTAAGAAAGATTTGTATGATGCAAATAATGTAGAAGAGTCAAAAAATTCTCATGATGATATCAATACTGATCCATGAAACAGAGAGAAACTAATAAATATGTTTAGTAAAAGATAGTAGGGAGGTAATGCCAAATGCGAATAGCTGTTCTGTCTGATATCCACGGAAATTTAACAGCAATCCAGGCAGTTATATCCGACTTGAATAGAAAAAATATAGATGGTTGCATTTTTTTGGGTGATTTAATTGATTATGGTTCCCATTCCAATGAGGTCATACAGATTCTTTCTGTATTCAAATGGCCTATTTATTGTAATATATGGGGAAACCATGAAGAGGCAATTATAAAGCAAGATTTTTCCCGTTTTTCTTCAGAACGTGGTCGGGAATCAGCCAGATTCACTCAACAGAATTTATCTGTACAATCTAAGAAATTTATAAAAACCAATATGCAGAGTCCAGGTTTCTATAAATTTATGATTGATGGAAAAAAGTGTTTAGCAATCCATGGAAGTATGGAAGATTGCTTTTGGAAAAGTATTATTCCAGAAAGTAGTCTAACTAGCTATGAAGTATACGATTATGTTTTTTCTGGTCATTCCCATGAACCACATTATTTTGAGCGATACTATCCAACCCAGAATCCTGAAACGAGGAATAGGAAAAAAACTATTTTTATTAATCCTGGTTCTGTTGGACAACCACGCAATCTTAATTCCTTGACCCAGTATGCGGTAGTTAATATGGAGACTGAGGAATTGGAATTTATTAAGATAGAATACGATTATGAAAAAGAAATAGCAGACTTTTCTAGCTCTGTTGATCCATTTTATAAGGAAAGGTTAAAAAAAGGTATATGATAAATGGCAAATTTATATGTAATTAGTGGTGTAACTGGAATGACTGGAAATGAACTAGTCCGACAACTTCTTCCAGATGGGCATCAAATCATTGGATTTGATAACTTTTTCGCTTCATCTATTCATACCATAGATGATGTAATTGATAATGATAAATTTATTTTTTATGAGTTTGACTTAAATGACCAAGCACAGATGAATCAGTTGGAACATGAAGTGTCCCGATTAAAGAAAAATTATAGTAAATTAATCTATATTAACTGTGCAGCAGTAGTACATACAGAACATTTTTACCATGTTGAACGAACATTTACTACTAATGTTATTGGGATGCGAGATTTTCTGGCTCAAGCAGTTCGACAGAAGGCTGATGTATATATTAACTGTTCAACATCTGAGGTATATTCTATGGCTTCGTGGTCAGAGACTGGTGTGAAAGAATCGGATTATATTCTTATGGCAGATGCAGAGCATAGTCAAAGGACAAGCTATGCAGCAGGGAAATTGTTGACAGAGTTTTTTATGAGAGATGCTGTGAATGAGGGGAAAATTAGAGGATGTTCTATACGTTTTGCTAATGTTTATAGTAAGAATGAGAGATATCCCAAGCATATAATTCCTCATATTCTTACTAGTTTAAAAAATGATGGGAAAGTTATTCTTTTAGAAAATTCAAAAGTGAATAAGAGAACTTTTTTGCATAATATTGACAGTTGTGCCGCAGTGATTGCCTTGATAGAAGCTGAAGAGGCCCTAGACGGAACTATATACAATGTTGCAACCAACGAGGAGATTTCCATGATTGAGTTGGTAGAACTCTGTAGTAGGAAACTGGGTGTTTTAAATCCAGAAATCCTGTTTGAAGGATATCGGGAATCTGACCCAGAAAGAAGGCTTCTGAATATAGATAAAATAAAAAGAAGGACGAATTGGAGACCAGTAATTAATTTAGATAGAGGAATCCAGATGTGTATTGAGGAGATGATGAAATGAAGATTCTAGTCATTACAGTTGCTGGGATTTCCAGTCGATTCAGTCAGTCTGTGGGATATGACTGTTTAAAGTGTTTGTATTATGAAGATACGGCAGAACATACGCTTTTGTACCACCTTTTAAGTAGCAATATGGATTACTGTGATAAGGTTGTTATTGTGGGGGGATTCAAATATGAAGTTTTATTAAAGTCATTAAACAAATGGTTTCATCTTTCTAATAAGCAAATTACTGAAAAAGATATTATTCTTGTGAAGAATGAACATTATGCAGATTATGGGTCTGGATATAGCCTATTGTCAGGTCTAAAAAAAGCCTTTGAATTAGGTGCGGATGAAATCTTATTTGCAGAAGGGGATTTGTATGTAAAATCAGAGTCTTTTAAGCAAATTTGGAAAGCGAAAAAAGATGTGGTGACAGAAAACTGTGAACCAATTCTTGCTTCTAAAGCAGTAGTTTTTTATTCCGATCAAGATGGATATATCCACTATCTCTATGACACAAAGCATGGAACTCTACAGATTCAGGAGCCTTTTACAGCAATCAGAAATTCTGGACAGATATGGAAATTTATAGATATCACTAGGCTAGAAGATATATGTAGAGGATTATCGGATGAAGAACAGCAGGGAACAAATTTAATTATTGTACAAAAGTATTTTGATATTCGACCAGAGAAAGAATATGAACGGATAACTCTTCCAGAATGGATAAACTGCAATACCATTGAGGATTACCAGTTAATCAGGAAAAAGGAGAAAAATGCAGGATGAAGACTACAAACGAAAAATTAAATATTATGAGGTCAACATTAAAAGATAGAAATGCTAGGATAATGATCATTGGTCTAGGAAGTGTGGGAAACTATCTTCTTGACTATTTATTATCAACTGCGGATGAGAGAATGGATATCTGTGTTGTAGGAAGAGATGAATATAAGATGCAGTCTGATGTAAACATTGCAAAGATAGCTTCTATGATACGAGGTAAGAATCGTAGTCAGGTTTCTATTATCAGCAATGTTGACTTAGGAGATGTAGCCTCTATCACTAATGCACTCCAGAAATTTCAGCCAGATATAATTGTCAATAGTAGCCGAGCATATTCTGGATTAAAGTATGGGAGCATTTCATGGGGGAGTATACGAGCATATGGCTTGTGGGCACCACTGGCAGTACGGTTTACAAAAAATATCATGAAGGCATATGAACAGGCCATGTCGGATGCTATTGTTATTAACACCTCTTATTCAGATGCCATTATCCCTTGGTTAAAGACTGCTGGAAAAGCATATCCAGATTTTGGTAGTGGGAATATTAATCACTTGATTCCGAGAATAAAATTTGCTGTAGCAGAAGAATTTCATATCAATGATTCATGGAATATTGATATTACTTTTGCTGTATCTCATTTCCATGATGTAGTGATAAGCAAGGAAGGGCATAGTGAAGGTGTTGATATGCTCATTGATATCCGGTATCAAGGGAAAGAATTAGATATTGATATTAACAGGATATTTAGTCAATGTTGTATTCCTATGCCTACAGATGCAAAAAGAAACCAGATGAACGCATCTAGCAACTTTGAAATTATTGAAGCTATACTTTCTGCTGTTAGGGATGGAAAGAAAAGAAAATTACATTGTCCAGGAGTCTTTGGCGAAATTGGAGGTTATCCTGTGATGGTTGATGGGGAAACTGGAGATGTAAAAACATATATTTGTGAAGACTATTTTCCATTAGAGGAAATGCGTAAGAAAAATAGGGAATCCATCTATTTAGACGGAATTGAGAATGTGGAAGATGGAACTCTAACTTATACAGATGAGTTGATTACAAAGGTAAAACAGTCATTTGGTGTTAATTTAGAAAAGAAAGTAAATTTTAATGATATTGACCATACAGCATCATTTATTATTCGAGAAATCATTGAAAGGAATCAATAAAATATACAAGGAGTAAAAGTTGATGAAAACAGTTTATGCCTGTTTTACAACAGATGTCATCCATGAAGGGCATCTGAACATCATTCATAAGGCAAAAGAATATGGCAAGGTTATTGTTGGTGTCTTGTCAGATGAAGCCATGGTGAAGTTTGACCGTTTTCCAACGATATGTTATGATGAAAGGATTGCACTGGTTCAAGCGATTCCAGAAGTTGACCAAGTAGTTAAACAGGAAGATGTCATGTATGACCAGGTAGTCAGTGAACTTCGACCAGATTATGTGATTCATGGTGATAATTGGCTTCAAGGACCAACAAGAGTAATCAGAGATAATGTGGAACGTCTTCTTTCCTCCTATGGTGGGAAGATTATTGACATTCCCTATACATACAATGAGAATGTGAAGCATACTGATGATAAAATCCGTGAAAAACTTGCTATGCCAGAATTTCGGAGAAAACGATTGAGACAACTTTTAAAGATGCGGTCGGTAGTGAAGGCGATAGAGGTTCACAGTGGGATTACAGGACTGATTGCAGAAAAGACGGTAGTCGAACATGAAGGCAAGTTGGATCAGTTTGATGCGATGTGGATATCATCCTTGTGTGATTCCACAGCAAAAGGCAAGCCAGATATCGAGCTAGTGGATATGACTTCACGTTTTCGTACTATCGAAGATATCACAGAAGTTACCACAAAACCCATTATTTTCGATGGAGATACCGGAGGGCTTATAGAACATTTCGTTTATACCATACGTTCTCTTGAACGTATGGGGGTATCGGCAATCATTATCGAAGATAAGACAGGGCTGAAAAAGAATTCGTTGTTTGGAACAGAGGTGGCTCAAACTCAAGATTCTATCGAACATTTCAGTGAGAAGATTCGAGCAGGAAAAAAAGTCCAGCTAACAGATGATTTCATGATCATTGCCCGTATTGAAAGTCTTATCCTTGAACAGGGAATGGAAGATGCCTTGAATCGTGCTCAAGCATTTGTTGAAGCAGGAGCTGACGGAATTATGATTCACAGCCGTAAAAAAGATCCAGATGAGATTCTCGAATTCTGTGATAAATTTCGGGAAAAAGATAAGGCTACTCCCATTGTTGTTGTTCCTTCTTCTTTTAATACAATTACTGAGGAAGAACTTTCGGATCATGGCGTAAATATTGTGATTTATGCCAATCAGCTAACTAGGAGTGCATTCCCAGCGATGGAGAAAACAGCTAAAGATATCTTGAGGTATCATCGAGCGAAAGAGGTAGATGAAAAGTTAATGCCGATTAAGGATATTATTTCTTTAATCGATACACTGTAAAACATTGGACTGGCGGTGAATCCATTAGTCAAAAGGAGGATATTATGATAGGAAAAGTTAATTCGGGGGGGTAAGGAATAGCTTTATTGACCTATGGAGGTTTATTGCAATATTGATGATAATGGGGCATCATCAATATCATGTATATGCTGAGAACTATCCTTTTCGGTATGGATGGATTTTTGTTGAATTCTTTTTTATTTTAACTGGATATTTTACAATGTGCCATTTTTCGCATAGTAAAGAAATGGTTTATGAAGAACGATGTAAGAAATCGATTCAATATACCTTTTATAAATTTCGGTCATATTTGTCTTTTGTATGGTGTGCTGTTATATTAGAATATTTTATAAGGTTTTTAGACATTGCCTTAAGAGATACAATAGATATCATACAATTAGTAAACAGTTTTGTTGACATGCCATTAGAAATGTTGTTAGTTGGTTCCAGTTATACTACCCCCAAATTAGTTCCTTTGTGGTATTTATCTGCCATGTTTATTATATTTCCAATGTTTTGTCTTTTGGTTCAATGTTATAACCAGCATTTTCTTACAATTGTTTCAGCTATCATTCCATTATTGTTTTATGGTATGGTAGGAGTAGGAGATAACTGGAAATTTCCTCTAAATTTGTTCCGCTGTTTTTCTTGTATGCTCCTTGGGGTATTGATTTTCCAAGCGAATTGTCATATTTTAGAGAAGATATATGATTTTATCGGAGAAAGAGTACTGGCAATGATTCAAATACTTTGTGTAGTATTGCCTGTGGTTGCCTGTTATTCTGGTGCACAATATGTCTTGCGTTTAATAATTTTGTGTTTTATTATAGGAATAGCAATTACCACATCTGGTAGAAGTAGCTTAAGTAGTCTGCAAAGCAGGTTTATGTCATATTGTGGTGTAATTACTATGCCTATATATCTATTTCATTGGGTAGTGGGAAGTATAATTGCTTTATTTTTAAAAAATAGTTGTCAAGATATTAGGATATTTCTATATTATTTTATTTCGATTATTGTAGGATGCCTAGCAGTTAAAATTCAAAAGAGTATAAAATTATTTAAAAGTAATTAGGAGAAGTAGAATTGAACGTAAAAAATTTAGTAAGTATAATTGGTGCAGATTTTTATACTGGAATACCAGATTCTCAACTGAAAGAACTTTGTAATTATTTGATGGAAATTTATGGTATAAATTCTAGACATCATATAATTGCCGCAAATGAAGGAAACTGCACTGCACTTGCAGCGGGCTACCATCTTGCGACAGGAAAGATACCTGTTGTTTATATGCAAAATAGTGGGGAAGGAAATATTATTAACCCAGCTATTTCACTTTTAAATGATAGGGTTTATAGAATTCCTGTAGTATTTATTATAGGTTGGAGAGGGGAACCTGGTATTCACGATGAGCCACAGCATATTTACCAGGGTGAGGTGACTTTGAAATTGCTGGAAGATATAGGGATTCAAACCTTTGTGATTGATAAAGATACAACGGATGAAGAAATTGTAGTAGCTATGGAGGATTTCAAGAATGTCTTGGCAGCCGGAAAGGATGTGGCATTTGTTATACGAAAAGGTGCACTTTCTTATGATAGTAAAATCGAATATAAAAATGATAATATAATGAATAGGGAAACGATTATCCAACATATTGTAGATATCTCTGGAGAAGACCCCGTTATCAGTACAACTGGTAAGGCGAGTCGTGAGCTTTTTGAAATACGTGCAGTGAATGGTCAGAGTCATAAATATGATTTCCTAACTGTTGGTTCAATGGGACATTCCAGCAGTATCGCTCTTGGTATTGCCATGAATAAGCCAAATACAAAGTTTTGGTGTGTGGATGGTGATGGTGCAGTATTGATGCATATGGGGGCGATGGCAGTCATTGGTGCAAATACTCCTAAGAATTTAGTTCATGTTGTTATCAATAATGGTGCACATGAGACAGTTGGTGGTATGCCAACAGTTGCAAATAAGATTGATCTTGTAGGGATTGCAATGGCTTGCGGTTATCCAAATGCAGTATCTGTAGATACCTTTGAATGTTTAGATAGGGAATTGGAGGCAGCTAAGACTAGAAATATGCTTAGTTTTATTGAAGTGAAATGTTCCATTGGTGCGCGTGATAATTTAGGAAGACCTACTACAACAGCAATAGAAAATAAGCAAAATTTTATGGATTATTTGAAAGAATTGATATAATCAACTATTCTATATTAATTTTCTTGACATAGAATATTAAAGATTATCATGAATTAAATATAAATCTTTTAAATATATAGTAGAGTTAAAAATATGATATAAAAATACTGCCCAATAAAATCAAATTTCTTGGGCAGTATTATCCATATCCTCTATTCCATTTCCCCCCTCAACTCTCCCCAAAACTATGTTCCAGCCGTTTATCCAGCAACACCCCATTTTCTACGTGTTTCATAAAATTCACAATTAACTCTGCTGCATTGACAACAGCCTTTTTATATCGGCGTTCTAATTCTCTTGTAATCGGAGCACATGCAGGATTGGGCTTTTCTTTTATAATCATTTCGCGAACAGTAGCAGGAAAGGGAGTTCCCCTCAAAAAACGGACAACAAAAAATCGAAGCCTTTTTCCTGAAGGTGCTAACATATTGCAACAAAATCTCATGGAACGAATAGAAGCCACAATCTGCCTTGGAGCAATATGTGGAAAAAATTTAGCAATGATTACTCCATAAAACATATTTGCTCTAAGGTGGTGGGTAGGACGACAGGTCATAGGGTCAAGGCCGTCTCTTATCATGAAATCTCTATCTAGCTCTGCTTCAATCTCGCTATGAGAAATCCCCATCTCTCGAACCATTCGCTCTATATAAGGATGACAGTTACTGTCTAAGGCAAAATGGCAGAGAAACCCAAATATGTAAGCATACTTTGCAGAGGTAAAAAAAGAAATGGGCGACTGGTTTGGATGGCGTGGAAGTCTTTTTTGAAGAACTTCTGCTGCCTGCTGAAAAAATTCCATTGCGGGCTTATCATGCATGGAAAAGCCGGTTTGGTTTACCACATTTTTCTGGTATACTTTGTAATAGAATAAAAGGTCAGGACCATGAAGACCAAGATTGTAAAGCCCACCATGAGAACGAATAATATCCTGAATTTGTACTGGAAGTCGTTTATACACGTCTCTCCCAAAACGATAATGTGTATAAGTAGTAGGCATATTAAATCCAGCCTCCGTCCATTCCTATCACTTGTCCTGTCAGATAGGAATTCTTATACCCAAGGTGATATACCAAGTCAGCTACTTCTTCCGCTTTTCCTAGCCTTCCAGCAGGAATTTCGTCGATAAGACCAATCAGCTCATCTTCTTCCAAAAATTGATTCATCTCTGTATCAATAGCTCCACAGGCCACGGCATTGACCTGAATATTACTGGGAGCCAACTCTTTGGCTAAAGCTTTTGTAAAAGCATTGATTCCGCCCTTGGTGGCAGAATAGGCGACCTCACAGGCAGCTCCTACATTCCCCCATACAGACGAGATATTGATAATTTTGCCCCATTTTTTTGATATCATATCAGGAATGGCGAGCTTGCTTAAATTAAATACAGAGGTTAAATTAGTACGGATAATTATATCCCAATCCTCATTTTTCATATCCTGTAACAGACCAATATAGGAGATGCCTGCATTATTGACTAAAACATCTACAGAGCCAAATTGCTTTTTTATCTCAGCAAATAGCTTTTCACATTGACCTAAATCTCCCATATCACCCATAAAGGCAAGACAAGGCACCTGATAGGATTCTATTTCTTTTTTGGTCTGTTTTAGACGGTCCTCGCTGCGGACACAGTTGATAGCTACATTATAATTCTTCTTTGCAAATTTTACGGCGATGGCCTTTCCAATTCCACGGGAAGCGCCAGTTACCAGAACTGTCTTTCTGGCCATAGAATCACCCCTTTTTGAAATGAGAATACTCAATAAAAACGTATTTATAGTATAGCACGTTTCTTTAGTAGAGAAAAGCCCCATGTTTTGCCAAAGATATCTATTTAGCATCTGGAAGAGCATTTTATTTGTATTTTTAAAAATAATTCGGTATACTAATGAAAGATGAAATAATAAATTAGGAAAAGAAAAACCAGTGTTATCTTGATTATTCGGAGATATGATATAACAAAAAAATCCTTTAAAGAAAAGGTTAGGGTGATTTTATCACAGATTTTTTCTTAAACTTATGTTAAAATTATCGAATAATTATGGATTTAGATTTAGAGGAAAAATAATATTGATTGGAGATAAATAAAATATGGAAAAAATTTATGATTTGGTTATTATTGGTTCTGGCCCAGCCGGATTATCGGCTGCAATCTATGCTCAGAGAGCTATGCTGGATACTTTGGTCATTGAAAAAGATATGGTAAGTGGTGGGCAGGTTCTGACTACTTATGAAGTAGATAATTATCCTGGCCTTCCAGGAATTAATGGTTTTGATTTGGGAACGAAATTTCGAGAACATGCAGAGAGGCTGGGAGCACAATTTGAGACTGATAATGTAAAAAAAGTGGAAGTCATGAAAAATATGACTGGTATAAAAGAGATAACATCTATTGCTGAAGAATCAGAGGCCAGAGTAGAAGAAGAAAACAATGAGATTTTACAGGCAGCGGAACTGACTGCCTTCAAGAAAAAGATTACAGACCATCATTTAAAAATAGTTGTCTGTGAAAATAATACCTACAAAACACGGACACTTCTCATTGCCTCAGGAGCTTCCCACCGCAAGCTTCGAGCACCAGGAGAGAAGGAATTGTCTGGTATGGGAGTATCCTACTGTGCTACCTGCGATGGTGCGTTTTTCAGAAACAAGGTGACAGCCGTTGTAGGTGGAGGTGATGTCGCTTTAGAGGATGCTATCTTTTTATCACGGCTTTGCAGCAAAGTGTATCTAATTCACCGCAGAGATGAGCTAAGAGGTGCTAAAAGCCTGCAGGAAAGAGTATTTAAGCAAGAGAATATTGAAATCTTGTGGGATACAGTAGTCGAAGAAATTCAAGGTAAAGAAAGGGTAGAAAGTCTGAAGCTGAAAAATAAAAAGACAGAGGAAGAATCAATTCTGGAAGTACAAGGAATATTCATTGCTGTCGGAATTTCTCCAAACAGTCAGATTTTTGATGGTTTAGTAGCTATGGAACATGGATATATCATAGCAGGAGAAGATACCAAAACTTCTCTACCTGGCATCTTTGCGGCTGGAGATGTACGGACAAAAAATCTCCGCCAGATTGTAACAGCAGCAGCCGACGGAGCCAATGCAATAACAAGTATTGAAAGATACTTGGAACAGGAATATCATTAAACGAATTTACAGCAAGCAAATATTTTTACAAAGATTTGCAGACCTATTCCATAAAAGCTGTCAATTATCAGCTAAGCCCCCATTCCCATCAATATTGCATTGCACAAGCCTTAGCAACTCTTAGTTCCCAGCCATCTATATCAGGAATCCAATCTCTTTGTCTTAAATATAGTGAATTTAGAGGTTGGATAACGGGTTTTAGTAGATGGATAGGTACTTAGAGTTAGTAGCTTTAAAATCGCAGGGGTGATGAGAATGGGGGCTTAGGATTACTTCCAGTGTTAAATTTTCAGAATTCTAGTTACTATTTATACTTCTGGTTCAATCAAACCATAAGAATTTCCTTTTCTCTTATAAACCACATTGATTTGGTCAGTTTCTGCGTTAAGGAACATATAGAAGGCATGACCAAGAAGTTCCATCTCCAAGCAGGCATCCTCTGGATACATAGGCTTCATATCAAAATGCTTGGTCTTTTCAATCTTGATTTCTTCTTCGTGAAGTTCTTCCTCTTCTTCCATAAATAATGTGGAAAATGCCTGAGCAGACTGTTTCCTGTCAATAAGTTTTTTCCTATATTTTTTAATCTGGCGCTCAATAATCTCTTCTACTAAATCAATAGACACATACATGTCATTACTGGATTCCTCAGCACGGATAATACTGCCCTTAACTGGAATTGTTACTTCAATCTTCTGCATCTCGCGTTGAACACTTAAGGTGACAACTGCCTCTGTGTCTGGGCTGAAATACTTTTCAAGCTTTCCAAGCTTGTCCTGAACTGCGTCTCTTAATCCTGGGGTTACTTCTATATTTCTTCCTGTAATTGTATAACGCATATAATCAACTCCTTCTTTTGAGATAGTTTCAGTATACCACAGATAGTCAAAATATTCAATCAAAGAAAGAAGAATATTTTGACAATTAGGCGAAATTAGTTTTAAAGTCCACCGACTTTATCAGTAAAAAAATTTATGGAAAATATGGAATTTATTAGTTATGAACAAAAAAGGAAGACTAATTATTGTCTAAAATAATTTAAAAGTCGAGTGGAAAATATTGTGGATAATGTGGATAACTTTGTGTATAACTGTATTTACATAGAAAAAAGAATATTTTCTATGTGGATAATTTTTGAATAACTATATAGACTTATTACTGTGGATAAGTGGAAAAGTGGAAAATAGATATAATTTTTGTGCAATATGCTGTACTTAACATAAAAAAGAAGGTCTTATTATCCTGAAAAATGAATTTTTTGTTAAGAACAGGGGAATTGGTTGAATAAAACAAGGGTTGGTGATACAATAAATAAGATTGTACCGTAAAATAAAAGAGAAAATAATAGGAGAGTGGCTCATGAATCTCATTGAAAAAATGTTCGGAACTCATAGTGAGCGCGAACTGAAGCTAATCTATCCAATCGTTGATAAGATTGAGGCGATGCGCCCAGAGATGATGGCATTAACTGATGAGCAGCTGAGAGACCGTACAAGGATTTTTAAAGAGAGATTAGCAGCAGGGGAAACCTTGGACGATATTCTCCCCGAGGCATTTGCCACGGTTCGGGAGGCCGCAAGAAGAACGCTGAATATGGAGCATTACCGAGTACAGCTTATCGGCGGCATCGTTCTTCACCAAGGGCGTATTGCGGAGATGAAGACTGGCGAAGGAAAGACCTTGGTGTCTACGGCTCCAGCTTATTTGAATGCATTGGCAGGAAAAGGAGTTCATATTGTAACTGTCAATGACTACCTTGCCAAACGTGATTCGGAGTGGATGGGAAGTGTCCATGAATTTTTAGGGTTAACTGTGGGCGTAGTGCTCAATTCCATGTCCTCTGAAGAGAGGAAGCAGGCATATAGCTGTGATATCACTTATGTAACTAATAATGAACTTGGTTTTGACTATCTCCGTGACAACATGGCTATTTATAAAGAGCAGATGGTGTTAAGAGAATTGGATTATGCCATTATTGATGAGGTGGATTCTGTACTCATTGATGAAGCTAGGACTCCACTGATTATTTCTGGCCAGAGTGGTAAGTCCACAAAACTGTATGAAGTCTGTGATATTCTTGCTCGCCAATTAGAAAAAGGGGAGGCATCCGGCGAATTTACCAAGATGAATGCCATTATGGGCGAGGAGATTATAGAGACTGGGGATTTTGTAGTCAATGAGAAGGATAAGGTAGTAAACTTAACAGAAGCAGGTGTTAAGAAGGTAGAAGATTTCTTCCATATAGAAAACCTGGCTGACCCAGAGAATCTGGAGATTCAGCACAATATTATCCTTGCTTTAAGGGCCAATAACTTAATGTTTCGGGATAAGGACTATGTGGTCAAAGATGATGAAGTTCTGATTGTTGACGAATTTACAGGGCGTATTATGCCAGGACGGCGTTATTCTGATGGACTTCACCAGGCGATTGAGGCAAAAGAGCATGTAAATGTCAGACGAGAGAGTAAAACCTTAGCTACTATTACCTTCCAGAACTTCTTTAATAAGTTCCGCAAGAAAGCAGGTATGACTGGTACTGCTTTGACGGAAGAGAAGGAGTTTCGGAACACCTATGGGATGGATGCTATTGAAATTCCTACCAACAGGCCAGTTGCCCGCAAGGATTTAGATGATGCGGTGTACAAGACCAAAAAAGAGAAATTTACTGCTGTTGTGGAAGATGTGGAGAAGGCTTATGAAAAAGGACAGCCAGTCCTGGTAGGTACAATTACTATCGAAACTTCTGAGATGCTCAGCAAGATGCTCAAAAAGAAAGGCATTCCCCACAAGGTATTGAATGCTAAGTTCCATGAGCTGGAAGCGGAGATTGTGGCCGATGCAGGCATTCACGGTGCAGTGACCATCGCTACCAATATGGCTGGCCGTGGTACAGATATTAAGCTGGATGAGGAAGCCAGGGAGCTGGGCGGCTTAAAGGTAATCGGCACGGAGCGCCATGAGTCCCGCCGGATTGACAACCAGCTCCGGGGCCG
>DEPC01000168.1 GCA_002358555.1 Hungatella sp. UBA3402
TTAGATTATATGGAGACCTATTCTCCGAATGCTTGGATGCTCAATTACTCTAATCCAGCGGCGATTGTTGCTGAAGCTACGAGAAGACTAAGACCTAATTCAAAGATTTTAAATATCTGTGATATGCCGATTGGATTGGAAGATAAGATGGCTTCCATATGCGGTCTAAGCTCCAGGAAAGAGATGGTGGTTTCTTACTATGGATTAAATCATTTTGGATGGTGGACCAAGATTTATGATAAAGATGGCAATGACTTGATGCCAAAAATCCGTGAACATATAAAGGAGTATGGGTTTGCAGACAGCCAGCCTAAAGCTAAGAAAGAAGAAGATAGCTGGATGGATACATACAAAAAGGCAAAGGATGTATTTGCGTTAGACCCAGAGACGATTCCTAATACCTATCTAAAATATTATTTGTATCCTGATTATGTGGTAGCTCATTCCAATCCTCAGTATACCCGTGCCAATGAAGTTATGGATGGGCGGGAAAAACAAGTATTTGGTGCATGTAAGGCTATCATTGAAAAGGGGACGAGCAAGGGATGTGATTTCCATTCTGATGTACATGCCACTTATATTGTCGATTTAGCTTGTGCGATTGCTAAAAACACTGGAGAGCGCTTTCTGCTGATTGTTCCGAATGAAGGAGCGATTGAAAATTTTGACCGGACAGCTATGGTGGAGATTCCCTGTATTGTAGGAAAGAATGGCTATGAAAGGGTTTGTCAAGGCGAGATTCCTCAGTTTCAGAAGGGCCTGATGGAGCAGCAGGTAAGTGTGGAGAAGCTGACTGTGGAAGCTTGGATAGAAGGAAGCTACCAAAAGTTGTGGCAGGCAATTACCTTATCTAAGATTGTCCCAAGTGCAGAGGTAGCTAAGAAGATTTTGGATGAATTGATGGAGGCAAATAGGGAATATTGGCCCCAATTAAAGTAAGGATGAAAAAACACAATGGAAAATAGTGGAAAACAAAGCCACACTTTATGCAGAATAACCACCCTATGCTATTTAGAACAGAATGAAAGTTATCTAATGCTCCACCGCATTTCTAAAGATAATGACGAAAATAAAGATAAATGGATTGGAGTGGGAGGTCATATAGAAGAGGGAGAAAGTCCTGAAGAATGTTTGCTCCGAGAGGTTTTGGAGGAAACAGGATTAACCCTGACTTCTTACCACTTTCGAGGGCTAGTAACTTTTGTGTCTGATGAGTGGGGAAGCGAATATATGTGCCTGTACACAGCAGATAGTTGGACAGGCGATTTAACATCATGTAGGGAAGGAATTTTGGAGTGGATAAAGAAAGAGCATATCTGCAATCTAAATATCTGGGCAGGTGATAAGATTTTTTTAAACCTTCTTCAGGAAGACAGAGAATTTTTTTCTTTAAAGCTTCGCTATGAGGGCGAATTTTTAAGAGAAGCTGTACTGGATGGCAAGCCTTTAAAGGAATTTACTTGTAAGAGTTAAGAATCCATTTATGATATTGTATGGAGAGGTAAAAATCAATTAAGTCTTAGGGAAGGCTTTACACCTTATACAGAATCTGCTATGATAAAAATGTAATATTAGGTAAAAATGGATTCAATCAAAATTAAGTATAGATAATATGTGCAACCATCCGCAATTTATCCCGCCATGTATGTTAGATGTGTGGGTTTTCTTGCTGAATATGGTTAAAATTAAGGAGGAACAGCAGCGTGGAAGATTACAAGAAAGAATTTATTGAGTTTATGGTAGAAAGCAAGGTACTAAAATTCGGCGAATTTACATTAAAAAGCGGACGGAAATCCCCATTCTTTATGAATGCAGGGGCTTATGTTACAGGAAGCCAGCTTCGCAGATTAGGACAATACTATGCAAAGGCTATCCATGACTGCTATGGAACTGATTTTGATGTGTTGTTTGGACCAGCTTACAAGGGGATTCCTTTAAGTGTAGCTACAACCATCGCTTTTAGTGAACTTTATGACAAGGATATCAAATACTGTTCCAACCGCAAAGAAGAAAAAGACCACGGAGATGCAGGCATTTTGCTGGGAAGTCCGATAAAAGATGGAGATAGAGTTGTTATTATTGAAGATGTAACTACATCTGGCAAGTCCATTGAGGAGACGTTGCCAATTATCAAAGCACAAGGAAATGTGGAAGTTGTAGGTCTTATGGTATCTTTAAACCGAATGGAGCGCGGTAAAAGTGAAAAGAGCGCATTAAAAGAAATTCAGGAGCTTTATGGATTTAAGGCAAATGCGATTGTGTCTATGCAAGAGGTGGTAGAACATCTTTATAATAAAGAATGTTTGGGACAGATTGTTATTGATGATAATATGAAAGCGGCTATTGATGCTTATTATGAGCAATATGGGGGAAAATAGATAAAAAGTCTGCAATAAAAGGAGGGTAAACCAATGGAAAGAGTCTATAAAACTATGAGAAATACTGGAGCTGCGAATATTGCAGTTGGGGTTGTTTTGATTAGTGTGGGATTAATTGCTGGAACGGTATCTATTGTGACAGGTGCTATTTTGCTAAAGAGAAAATCTGAAATTACTTTTTAAAGGGCTGGCAGTATTCTGTAGAGGGGAATACTGCCCTTTTCGTGTACTTCCATATATGTTGAGACAGATATCTCTTGTATGGAGTATTTTGTGTATTAAAACTTGCTTGTGCCTAACATAATAAGAGAGGCACAACTATGCAAAAATAGAATAGAGACAACAACACAGGTTCAGCAGGACCATAGGAGTGTATATGATTCGGAATACTACAAGAAATCAGAAATTCGGCTGGGTACTGTTTGTGTTGTACCTGGTCGCTTTGACATATTTAATGTTTTTTGCCGAATCTCTAGGCAGAGGCGGCAATCCCCAGGCAGAATATGCCTATAATCTGGAATTATTTAAAGAAATTAAACGCTTTTACATGTATCGGGAGCAGCTTGGGTGGAAAGCAGTAGCTTTGAACCTTGGTGGCAATGTAGTAGGTTTTATGCCTTTTGGATTTTTTCTCCCCATTGTAAGCAGAAGGGGAAGACATTGGTATAATACATGTTTACTTGGATTTTTCTTAAGCTTCTGCATTGAGATTACTCAGTTGGTATTTAAAGTGGGAAGTTTTGATGTAGATGACTTATTATTAAATACAATCGGCGGAATTCTAGGATTTTTGAGTTATAAAATCGTACAGGAGGTCCGAATAAGGAGGAAACGGCGTGCCAGGAAGAGCAAGGCAGAGAGGTACGGCAAAGAATAAGAGTAATCGCAGAGAGAAAGAGCGAAAGAAGGAAGCGAAAGCTAGAGACAGAGTTCATCCGGTGAGGACTAGCAATTATCAAGGCCCAAGAGCAGAACAGAACAGTTACAGAGAATCAAGTTCCAGTTATAGAGAACCAAGTTCTAGTTATAGAGAATCAAGCTCCAGTTATAGAGAACCAAGTTCCAGTTACAAAGAATCAAGCTCTAATTATAGAGAACGAGATTTAAGGAACAGAGAGTTGGGAGCAGAGCAGGTAGCAAGTCTTTTACAACAGTATCTGGAGCCAAATATAGAACGAGAAAAGGAACTTCAAGAGCGAAAAAAAGAAATCATGGAATCCAAGGCAAGAAGGGAACTTAACCGCAGGGCAGTGAAAGAGACAGCGACAACCAGGGTTTCTTATGTAAGAAAACCATTTGCTAGGCGCAGCAGAATATCATTTATTCTAACTGCTGCTGCTTTGTCCTTGGGAGGTATAGGAATCTATCAGGGAGTGATGACACAGGGAAATGCTTCTCTCACCTATGGAGCGATGGGGTTATGTAGTATTTTTTTGTCAGCCATTGCTATTTTATATGGAGGTTTCTCTTTTTTGGAGCAGGATAAAAATTATATCTTAGCTAAGTTTGGTATTGGAATCAGTGTTATGATGTTAGTTGGCTGGGCAGTTGTAATTATTATTGGACTAGGAGATTAAAATGATGGAATACAAAAAATTATTTGAAAAGGAAAATGAATCTGTGAAGGAAAGATATGAGCTTGCTATAGAGAGGATTTCTGCTATAGAGAAAGAAAAGACCATACCAGAGCCATTTCTTCAATATTTTAGAAGTGTAGCAGGATTTATTCTTACTATAGGAAAATTATATGAAATGGTGGAAAAAGGGACATATCGTTGTCAAGAGATAAATAAACTTGAGCAGTGGAATCAACAATTATATGAAGATATTCTGCCAAGAAACTATGATACAAGCTTTGCAGATCCAGCTTATTCTGTAAAAATATTAGGAGAAGAATTAGGCAACATTCTTTCCTATCTGTATGTAGAAATACGGGGAGAAATTGCCTTTGCCATGGAAAGTCGATTAACGGAAATTACTATTTTAGATGAGCTGTTTATTGAAATCTATAACCTCTTTGAGGGAGAGATTCCAAATGCCCAGAGCGTGAAGGAAGCTATTTACTGGTTTAACAGTGATTATACGGATTTAACGGTGGCATATCGAATCCGAGAGCTTGTAGACCCAGAGCTTTCTTTTGGAAAAGATATTGTTATGGACAGCAATCTAAAAGATTTGCGTTATCTGTATTATTATGGAGAGTATGTATCAGAAGAGGAAAAAAGAATTGCTGAATTCTTAAATGGTCTGCCTCAGGAAACTATTGACCTTATGGCTCATACTTATACAGAAGGATATCGTAAAGGATTTAAGGTTATGGGGCGAGATTTGTCTAAAAAGAAGACAGTGGCAGTGCTTTACGAGTTGGGATTTGAGCGTATGGTGCGAAAGGCAGTAGAATATTTTAGAGAAATGGATTTAGAGCCGATTATTTATCGGACTGCTGTGTGGTCAGTAAATAAAAATCCTAACCGGAAACGAGGCTTTCATGGAACTTCCCCGAACAGACAGTATTCTTATGACCATCGGTATGATTGTTCCCTTTATTTTAAAAAGGGGTTTACAGATAGAAAACTGGCAGTGCTAAAGGGAGTTTATGAGACATGGAAAAAACAGGCTGGACAGTACGCTGGACCAGCATTGATTGAGACATTTGGAGAAGATGGATATGCACCTGTAAATAAAAAAGAATCATTACTCTTAAATGAGAAGCAAGAAAAACTGCTGTTGTCCCATACAAATGAAGCTTCTCAGACAGCAGACCAGT
Source organism: Hungatella sp. UBA3402 (assembly GCA_002358555.1). Lineage (GTDB taxonomy): Bacteria > Bacillota > Clostridia > Lachnospirales > Lachnospiraceae > UBA3402. The sequence continues at coordinate 5,146 of DEPC01000168.1, forward strand.
ATATTCCAGGAGGAGAGACAAGTTTTACAATCATTGCATTTCCAAAGCCTTCTATTGGAGAACATTTTGAGGAAATTTTTGAAGAAACTATCAAAATCAATACATTAGACTATGAGAGATATAAAGAAGTTCAGCAAGCTATCATTGATAAATTGGATTTAGCAGATTATGTAGTGATTACAGGAAAAGGAAAAAATAAAACCAATTTAAAAGTAAAGCTTCATGAGTTAAAACAGCCTGAGAAAGAGACAAATTTTGAGAATTGTGTGGCCGATATAAATATTCCTTTGGGAGAAGTATTCACCTCTCCTATGCTTTCTGGGACAGAAGGGATTCTGGAAGTCAGCACTGTGTACATCGGGGATATTCGGTTTACAGATTTAAAGATGGAATTCAAAGAAGGAAAGGTAATTTCTTATTCTTGCAGCAATTTTGAAGATGAAAAGCAAGGGAAGGCATTGGTCAAACAGGTAATTTTAAAAAACCATGAGAGTTTACCCATGGGAGAATTTGCCATAGGAACCAATACGACAGCTTATACTATGGCTAAAAAATTTGGGATTGAGGACAAATTGCCGATTTTAATTATGGAAAAGACAGGGCCTCATTTTGCAGTGGGAGATACCTGTTATAGCAGGTCAGAAGATGTCGCTGTTTATAATCCAGACGACAAAGAAATTATTGCCAGAGATAATGAGATTTCAATATTAAGAAAGACGGATATAGGAAATGCCTATTTTAATTGCCATACAGATATTACGATTCCCTATGGAGAACTTGGGGAAATTTACGGAGTAAGTTTATCAGGGGAAAAATTGCCAATTATTGCAGATGGAAGGTTTGTAGCAGAAGGAACTAAGATGTTAAACGAGGCTTTAAGCCAGGGGGATTAACTTGTATTTTTTGTCGCAATATTGTACAATATGAGATAGAATCTAACTGTTTTGATATCCTAATTACTACCATAAATAAGGGCAGCAGTTTCAAGGGAACTATGCGACAGATTCTTCTAAATTTTATTTGTTTTCTATAGTATTGGGATATCAGAAACTGTTACCATAGAGAAAATCAGAACATGGGAGGAAGGAGGAGAAGGTGTTTTGAATGGGAAAGTGTATGCGCTTTCAGACCTTCATGGGAATTATGATGTCCTGCTTGCAATGTTGGAGAAAATCCAATTTTGTGACAGAGATACTTTATATATTTTAGGGGACTGCAATGACAGGGGAGCTAAGGCTATGGAGATTTATCATTTTATCCAGCAACATTCTGATAATATCTTCCTGTTAAAAGGAAATCATGAGCTTATGATGCGGGATTATCTGATAAAAGGAGACTGGGAATGTCCACAAGGCAGGATATGGCAGTCCAATGGTGGAGTTAAGACTATGAAGGAGATGGAACATTTTCTGAAAAGAGATTGTGAAAATGACAAGGATTTTCATGATAAGAAGGTAGAATTCATGAAATGGCTTGTAGATTACATCAATTCTCTGCCCAGTTATATTGAAGTAAATGTAGGAGGTCAGGCTTTGGTGTTGATTCATGCTGGTATCAATCCAGAGTTGTCTTTATATGAACAGGACGAAGAAATCTGTGCATGGATTCGGGATTGGTTCTATATGTCACCAGCCTTAAAAGGGAAGACGATTGTTTTTGGACATACACCTCTATGCCATCTAAATGGCGGCGAAAATTTTAATGTGTGGTTTGACCCCTATTATCATGACAAAATTGGAATCGATGGGGGGTTAGGGCCTTTTGAAAATGGGCAGCTAAACTGTCTCTGTTTAAATGATATGTCAGTAACCGTGATAAAGAAAAAAGATATATCTCAGAAAAAGGAGGCAGTTTAACATGGATGTACTCTTGGCAAGAATCCTCAAATATTTAAATGGAGCTTTATTTTATGATGATTCTTTTAAATTCTGCACTTATGTGGTAAATCATTATCTTGAGATGGAGGATATGACAAAAGAGCGTATCCTGGAAGAAACTAAAATTGATGAGGGCAATATGAATGATTTTATTGCCCGTCTTGGCTGTAAATTTGATTGGGAAAGTTTTCACAAAACATTTGTTGAACACCACCTTACAAGGCTAGACCAGATACGAGGCAGAATGGTTGGCTTAAAATCCTTGGATTTAATTCAGGAGATGCAAAAGGATATTTCTGACGAGGAGATGTTGGACTATGTTTCTATGGTATGTAAACAGCTTGATAGTCATAAGAGAATCGTTCTGATAGGAGCTTTATATCCTATGTGCATTGCAGTAGAATTCCAGACGGATTTGATTACTTTTGGAAAAAATGTGGTTCAGTTCCATAATTATGACCCAGATATGAAGTTTACAGAAGATGATATGTTGATTTTTATATCAGCAACAGGCAGAGCGATGAGAGGTTTTCTGGAGTCAAGAAGTGACCTAAATCCAGAATCAGCAACCAGCCTGCTCATTACCCAGAATCCAGTTTATACCAGAGAGGAACATAAGATTAGCGACTATGTCTTAAAATTGCCTGGAAGATATGATGGACTGAATTTTAACTATCAGCTGATGCAGATTTTTGATTTGCTAAGAATTCAGTATTATCAGCAGTACTATTTAGGATATATGTAAATTTTACAGGAAATTTATTATTATTTAATTGCTTATTCTACATAAGATATTATTTCTTATAGAGTATTTTTGAATCCCTTTTTCTGTTCAAATTTGAATGATGTATTTTGGTCAGAGATGAACAATAAAGCTTTCAAGAATACTCTTATTTAGTATTAAATTGCTTGTATTCTTTATAGAGTTCTAATTTAACTTATTGTGTTAGGACATGCAGATGGCTAAGAACTTAAAGTTTCTGGCTTGGAACCCACAGACCAATGGGCAACTTCTTTTTAGGCGTTATTTCTGCCCATAACCTTTTCATCCATAAAAAGGTTTAGAATTGACATTTTCTACTATCAAGTATAAACTAGATATATCATAAAAATGGGCTAAAACGGAGGACTGGAAAGACCATGGCAATCAAGGAGGAGATAAAGGAGCAAATAAATATCAGGGTAAAGATGCCAAGGCAATATCAGGTTCTGATTTATAATGATGATTTTACCCCTATGGATTTTGTAGTAGAAGTCCTGATGGGAATATTTGATAAGGAGGAGCCGGCGGCAGTTGCCCTGATGATGAGTATTCACAAAGGAAGCTATGCAGTTGCAGGAATCTATCCTAGAGATATTGCCCAGACTAAGGCTACAGAAGCAGTCCAATGGGCTAGGTCAGAAGGACATCCTTTGAAAGTGGAGGCAGTACTGCAGCCGTAGAAAGTTTTGAAAAGGTGAAGGAAAGGACTGAAATGGAGTTTAGCAGGAATATGCAGTGTGTGATGGAAAGGGCGGTAAAACTGGCAAGGGAGGGAAGACACCGCTACTTTATGCCAGAACACATGATTTATGGTTTAACCTATGATGTCGAATTTTTTAAAGAGTACAAGGCCAGCGGCGGAAATATTGAAAAGCTGAGACAGGATTTGCTTACATTTCTTAATAAACAGGCGGGAAGAACTGATGGGGAGAACGCTATATTGACCTCAGATACAGACAAAGTGTTGCGCATGTCAGAAGGTCAAGCGAGAGCTAGTGGGCGAGAAGCTATTGATGTCAGCCACCTATTTGCAGCAATTCTTCAACTAGAAGACTGTTATGGGGTTTACTATCTGGCTGTACAGGGGGTAGATTTAGTCGAAATTATGGGGGAAATGTCCAGAGAAAGTCTGGCAGCAGAGAGAAGAGGAATTGAACCAGAAGATGGCTTGATTGCAGGAGAAGGCGACCCCTTTATAGAAGAAAATGGCGAAAGACAGACTAGAGGTGTCAGATGGAAAACATATCTAGAGGATATGAATCAAACATGTAAAAGTAAGAATCCTCTTATTGGTCGAGATGAGGAGATGGAAAGGACGATACAGATCCTTTGCAGAAAGGACAAAAACAATGTTCTCCATGTGGGAGAACCAGGGGTAGGAAAGACAGCATTAGCCTATGGTCTAGCAAAAAAGATTATAGATGAGGAAGTGCCAGAGCCTCTTTCAGGGACTAATATCTATGCTTTAGATTTGGGAGGATTGATTGCTGGAACCCAATATCGGGGAGATTTTGAGAAACGGTTCAAGGAGATTATGGACGGGCTGTCAGGTGAAAGCAAACCCATTCTTTATTTAGATGAAATCCATAATATTGTGGGAGCAGGAGCTGTAGGAGGAGGTAGTCTAGATGTAGCAAACCTATTAAAGCCATATCTGGCAGCAGGAAGTATTCGGTTTATGGGTGCTACCACATATGAAGAATATAAGAAACATTTTTCCACAAGTAAAAGTCTAGTTCGAAGATTCCAAAAGGTAGATTTGAAGGAACCTAGCAAAGAGGAAGCTGTAGAGATTTTGAAGGGGCTGAAAACTGGATATGAAAAATTCCATGGGGTGAAATATGGAGCTGGAGTTTTGGAACATGCAGTGGAGATAAGTAGTAGATATATCAATGAACGATTTCTTCCAGATAAGGCGATTGACTTAATTGACGAAGCAGGAGCTTGGCGACGATTGCATCCTTTGGAACAGAAGCGTCAAACCGTCAACAAAGCTTTGCTAGATGAAGTTTTAGCGAAAACTTGTAATATTCCAGTACAAAATGTAGAAAAGGGAGATTTGGAAAGACTGGCTCTTTTAGAAGAGCATCTAAAAGGGCAAATTTTTGGGCAAGATGCGGCTGTCCATGAAGTAGCAAATGCAGTAAAATTTTCAAAGGCTGGATTAAATGAAGAAGGAAAACCGATTGCCTCATTTTTATTTGTAGGAGCTACTGGTGTGGGTAAGACAGAACTTGCCAAAGCATTGGCATCTGAACTTGGAATATCATTTATACGTTTTGATATGAGTGAGTATTCAGAAAAACATGCTGTGGCAAAGCTTATTGGTGCGCCAGCAGGTTATGTAGGATATGAAGAAGGAGGGATTCTCACAGAAGAAATTCGCCGCCATCCTCATGGAGTTCTTCTATTAGATGAGATTGAAAAGGCTCATCCAGACATTTTTAATGTACTCCTTCAGGTGATGGATTATGCCACATTGACAGATAACCAGGGAAAAAAGGCTGATTTTCGCAATATTATCTTGATTATGACTTCTAATGCAGGAGCTAGCTTGGCGGAAAAAGGGCAGATTGGATTTGGCAGCAGCAGTCAGAATTTGGAGGCATTGACAGAAGCAGTAAAACGGACATTCCAACCAGAATTTAGAAATCGGTTAAGCAGAATTGTACAGTTTCGCAGTATGGATTATGAAATGGCCAAAAAGATTACTAAGAAGAAATTAAGGGAGCTTTCAAACAAATTGATGCTTAAGAAGGTAGAGCTTGTCATAACAGAAAAAGCAGAGACCTATGTTCAAAAGGCAGGAATTACCAGAGAGTATGGAGCCAGAGAGATTGACAGAGTAATTTCTGGCGATGTAAAACCGCTATTGGCAGAACTTCTGTTGTTTGGGAAGCTGAAAAGAGGCGGAAAATGTGTTCTGGAAGAAGAGGACGGAAAATTAGCTATAAAAATATAAAGATAAAAAGTTCCATAGAAGATAGAAAAAAGAGATTGTCATAAAACGACGAATTTCCACAATATATGGTATCTATATTGTTCAGATATCAACCTTATATTGTGGAATTTCCAAATTCTGTGACAGTCTCTTTTTATTTTGTTCCAAAAATACGGTCGCCTGCATCACCAAGTCCAGGACAGATATAAGCATTTTCATTGAGGCAGCGGTCTAAATGTCCTACATAGATAAGAATATCTGGATGGGCTTTATGAAGCCGTTCCAGACCTTCTGGAGCAGCGATAATGGACATAAATTTAATATGCCTTCCTCCATGCTGTTTGATAAAATTCACAGCAGCAACACCAGAACCTCCAGTGGCTAACATTGGGTCAGTAACTAAGATGGTACGTTGTTCAATGGGATTTGGAAGTTTACAATAGTATTCATGGGGCTCATGAGTTTCTTCATCTCGGTAAAGGCCAATATGCCCGACTTTGGCAGAAGGAACTAAGGCTAAAATTCCATTTACCATCCCAAGTCCAGCACGGAGAATTGGAACCACAGCCAATTTTTTGCCAGAAATCATAGGAGTCATACAGGTTTCGATGGGAGTTTCGATTTCTACGTCCTCCAGAGGAAGGTCTCGAAGTGCTTCGTATCCCATAAGCATAGAAATTTCCTCAATCAAGGCACGGAATTCGTTAGTGCCAGTATGCTTGTCCCTCAGTTTGGAAATTTTGTGCTGAATCAAAGGGTGGTCAAAAATGGTTACATGTTTCATGAAAGAGGTTTCCTTTCTTTTTTATTTTCCATCAATATTAAATGTTACAATCGCATAATCTCCCAGTGCATGAGGCACAGGAATGGAGAAATATAAGATGCCTTGATGGGTGTAGCTAAAGGATTCTGGAAAAATGGCATCTTCTGTAGAGCTTAACGGAAAGTCAGCTTGATTAAACATCTCTGTATATTGTTCCACGGACATAGTTGAACGGAAATTTAGGACTTCTTGTGTATCTGTAGCATGGGAAAATTGTACATCATCAGACATTAAATAACCTGCCATCGTGTAGGCATCAGAATAATCGTTAAAGCCAAGGCTCTTTACCTGTTTTAAATCCACTGTGTTCGTATAAAATATGTTTGTTGGATGAGCCCCTCCTTCTGTCTGAGCCATCCCTTTATATACAGCAACAAGACGGTTGCGGTCAACAGAGATAATCTGGCAGGTGATATCAAGAGTTACTGCATCTTCTGGAGAGTACTGAGTAGCAATGGCAGTGGCATTAGTAAAAAGAAGCTCATTGACAGCTGTTTGGGTCTGCTCATCACTTAAATTAGACACTACAGGATATTGAATAGAGATAGAGCCTGCAGAAGTATCTCGATAAGTTTCGATTTTTGCAGAAACATTGGAAGATGCATCTTGAACTTTGGAAGCTTCTGTGCTTTCTTGTGTCTCAGCAGTAGAGGTCACTTCTACTGCCGGAGCTGTGGACGGAGCAAATGTTTCATTTGCCTGGGAACTGTGAATACCAGATAAATCGACCTCCTCATGCTTTCTGGTGCAGCCGAAAATCATCATAGAAGAGCTAAAAATAAGTAAAGGCAGTATGTAAGTACGTTTCATAAGAAAAGTCTCCTTTGTAAAATAAGTCAGTTTCGCAAAAATCTCTATTTTATTATATCATACCATTATCAATTTTAAAAGGGAGGTTTTTCATTGCTTCTTGTTATGGAGGAAAACCTGATATATAATCAATCACTATATAAAGAAAAAATGAGAGGATGTCTAATATGGAACAGAATCAGAAAAAGCAGAGAATTGTTGGTCTACTGACCTTTTTTATCAGTGGTATCTGTGCAATCAGTGCAGGTATTGTGGTCAGTATTTTACAAGAAAAGTATGGGTTTGCTTACAGTATGACTGGAACTCTTTTATCCTTAATGAGTATTGGCAATCTTATGGCAGGATTTGTCACAGGAATCTTGCCAGGGAAGATAGGGATGAAAAAAACCATGGCATTTTTGACTGGGGGATATGCTTTGGGATATCTTGCCATGTGTATATCAGGAAAAGTGGCAATATTGATTCTGGCCTTTTTTATTGTTGGAATTGCAAAAGGAAGTACAATAAACTGCTGTACAATTTTAGTAGGAGATAATTCAAAAGACAGGACAAAAGGTATGAATATTATGCATGGATGCTATGCTATGGGAGCTTTGCTATGTCCTTTTCTTATTGCAGCTGCGTTCCAAATGACAGATTGGCTTCCAATGGCAGCTTTGGCAGTAAGTGGTCTATGCCTGTGGATTGCATTTTTGTCAGTTCCTATGGAAAAAAAGCAGAAAGAAAAAGAGGGAAGAACTGATTGGCAGTTTTTAAAGAGTACTAGATTTTGGCTTCTTACAGGACTTTTATTCTGCCAAAATGCAGCAGAAACCAGTGTGACCGGATGGCTGGTGACATATTTTAAGGGAAGTGGTATCATTTCTGGAGCATTTAGTACTTACACTGTTACAGTAATGTGGGGTGCCACATTGATTGCTAGACTGTTAATTGCATTTGTAGTTCCACTCAAGAATGCATATTCCTCTATGATTAAAATGGGTATTTTTTGTACTATTTTCTATATGGGCCTAATGACAGCTACTAACCAGACTATGGCTATTATTCTGCTGTTTGCATTTGCATTTGCTATGGCAGGCATGAATCCTACAGCAGTTGCAAGTGCAGGGAAGATGACTAGTGTAACCAGTATGGGAGTTATGCTACCTGCTGCCAGCAGTGGAGCAATCCTTATGCCCTGGCTGATTGGAATAATTGCCGAGAAATTTGGAATTAGTACAGGTATGGCCTCCAATATTATACCATGTGCAGGAATGTTAGTATTTAGTATTGCAGTAAAACGACTTGCTGATAGGGAGTGAATAAGCAAAAATCTCTTGTATCTAAATACACATGAGGATATAATAAGAAAATAGAGATTTGGAGCTAATGAATGCCAGGCGAATGGAAATTTTTTATTTAAAGTGGAGAGCTGTTGCATGAAAGATAAAAAGAAAGAAATTCTAATTACCATAACATTCCTAATTTTTATGCTATGTGCAGGAACTCTATTGTTTATCAGAGAAATAAGTACTCAGCTTTGGATGAATTCCGTCCGCACGATAACCGAGTGCACTCAGCAAGGGGCCAATTCGTTGAGAATTCAGCTTGAAACAGATTTTCAAACTTTGGAAGCGATTGGAGAAAAATTTGAAAAGGCAGACTCCAAACAATTCGGTGAACTATTACAGTTTTTAGATGTAATAGAGCCAGATATGATGCTTTATCGTCCTGGCAATGGAAGTATACGAGAAGGTAAAGAATTGGACAAAACGGTCAGTGAGTTTTTAGGTAATACTTCTCTGACTAGAGGAGTATTAGATGCCCATATAAATAATGTCACTAGCGAAGAAGTATTTAGTCAACCTTACATAAAGAATGACATCACAGCAGTGCATTGGCGGTC
>DEPC01000130.1:0-3665 GCA_002358555.1 Hungatella sp. UBA3402
AGGAGAAATCCTGAATCTGTTCCCATTTTAACAGAAAATGTTCCAGTGCTTCCAATCGAAAAAACTTCTTCTATGAAAAATGTTATTGATGTGTTAATTTTATGTGGAGGGAGTGCCACAGACCTTCCAACTCAGACACCAGAATTTGCCAGATATTTCAATGTGGTAGACAGCTTTGATACCCATGCAAATATCCCTGAACATTTTGAAGCTGTGGACAAAGTCGCCAAAGAGAGTGGACATGTTGCTATCATCTCTGTTGGCTGGGACCCAGGTATGTTTTCTTTAAACCGCCTGTATGCCAATGCAATTTTACCAGGAGGTCACGATTATACTTTCTGGGGCAAAGGCGTAAGTCAAGGCCATTCGGATGCAATACGCAGAATAAAAGGAGTAAAAGATGCCAGACAGTATACAATCCCCATGGAAGCTGCTCTAAAAGCAGTCAGAAGTGGCAGTAATCCAGAGCTAACTGTTAGACAGAAACATACTAGAGAATGTTTTGTGGTAACAGAGGAAGGCGCTGACTTGAAAAAAATTGAATCAGAAATCAAAACTATGCCCAATTATTTTGCTGACTATGACACTACCGTTCATTTTATCAGCGAAGAAGAACTGCAAAGAGACCATGCAGGAATTCCTCATGGCGGCTTTGTGATTCGCACGGGAAATACTGGTTGGAATCATGAGAATACTCATGTCATCGAGTACAGCTTGAAACTGGATTCCAACCCAGAATTTACAGCTTCTGTGATCATTGCTTATGCCAGGGCTGCCTATCGCCTGAATCAAGAGGGACAGAATGGATGCAAAACCGTATTTGATATTGCCCCTGCATATTTAAGTGCCCTTGATGGCGAATCTTTAAGAAAGCATCTGCTGTAAACAGGCATCGGAAGATGGAAGGCAGCGATGATTTGATGAAGAAAAAAATAGTCGTAGGAATCCTAGCCCATGTGGATGCCGGAAAAACCACCTTATCAGAAGGAATTCTTTTTAAGACAGGAAATATCAGAAAATTGGGACGGGTTGACAATCAGGACGCATTTCTAGATAATTATGAACTAGAACGTGCCAGAGGAATCACTATCTTTTCTAAACAGGCAGTATTTCAGCTAGGTGAACATGAGATAACTCTTTTGGACACCCCAGGTCATGTGGATTTTTCACCAGAGATGGAACGGACTCTTCAGGTTCTTGATTATGCTGTCCTAGTAATTAGCGGAGCAGACGGTGTTCAAGGACATACTGGCACTTTATGGCGCCTGCTCATGCGATATAAAATTCCCACTTTTTTATTTGTGAACAAGATGGACCAGACAGGAACAGATAAAGAATATCTTATGGCTGAGTTAAAAAAACAGCTTCACGAAAATTGTGTGGATTTTAACAGCAATCTGGAAAGCCGAGACGAAAATCTGGCGATGTGTGAAGAAGATACCTTGGAGCTATTTTTAGAACAGGGAAGCCTGCCTGACTCAGAGGTAATGAGACTGATTCAGCAGCGGAAAGCATTTCCATGCTATTTTGGTTCTGCCCTAAAAGTGGAAGGAATTGATGAACTACTCAAGGGACTGGAAACATATATGGAGATGCCTGGGTACTGTGAGGAATTTGCTGCAAGAGTTTATAAGATTTCTAGAGATGAACAGGGTACTCGTCTAACTCATCTAAAAATAACTGGAGGCAGTCTAAAGGTAAAGGAAGAACTCCTCTCGTCAAAATCTGGGGAAAAGGTAAACCAAATTCGTATTTATTCTGGAGCAAAATACGAGACTGTGCAGGAAGTTGGGGCTGGAACTATATGCGCAGTTACAGGCCCTTTCAATACCTTTCCTGGTCAGGCTCTAGGAGCTGAACAAAATTTGAAACCACCTTTTTTGGAGCCAGTCTTAACCTACCAGGTGAGATTTCCTTCTGACTGTGATATTCATGCAATGCTTCTGAAAATGAAAATGTTGGAGGAAGAAGAACCTCAGCTTCACATTGTTTGGAATGAGCCCTTAAGAGAAATCCAGGTTCAGCTCATGGGTGAAGTACAGATAGAGATTTTAAAAAGTCTGATTTTGGAGCGATTTGGCGTGGAAGCAGAATTTGGTACTGGCAATATTGTATATAAAGAAACCATTACCCAAACGGTAGAAGGGGTAGGACATTTTGAACCTCTGCGCCATTATGCAGAAGTCCATCTTCTGATGGAACCAGGAGAAAGGGGCAGCGGACTCCAATTTGAAGCGAACTGCAGTGAGGATATCTTAGATCGGAATTGGCAACGTCTCATTCTCACCCATTTGAAAGAAAAACGCCACAAAGGAATTCTGACAGGCTCTGAACTTACTGATATCAAGATTACTCTGATTACTGGCCGAGCTCATCAGAAACATACGGAAGGCGGCGATTTTCGGCAGGCTACTTATCGTGCAGTACGTCAGGGGCTGATGGAAGGGCATTGTAGACTTCTGGAGCCTTATTATGAATTTCGTCTGGAAATCCCCTCGGAATATACTGGACGAGCCATGGCAGATATTGACCGGATGCAAGGGTGCTTTGAAGCACCAGTCCAAGATGGAGAAATGACTATTATCTACGGTAATGCACCAGTATCTACCATGAGAAGCTATCCAATGGAAGTAATTTCCTACACAAGAGGCAGAGGAAGATTTTCCTGTTCCCCTTCCGGTTATAAGCCATGTCATAATGAAGAAGAAATTATCACTGCTTTTGGATATGACTCGGAAGCTGATGTAGACAATCCTTCCAGTTCTATATTTTGTTCCCATGGAGCAGGCTATCAAGTTCCTTGGTATCAGGTAAAAGAACAGATGCATGTAGAAAGCCCTTTAGCCCTTTCAACCAGGAGAGGACAAGAAATCCACCTGACAGAAGCTATCCCAAAACCAGAAGGAAATTTTTATGTAGATGACAAGGAATTAGAGGAAATCTTTGTCCGCACCTATGGAACAAGCAAGCGGGAAAAATACCGAGAACAGCCAAGAAAACTAAACTTTGAACATCTGTCTCCTGTAAAGTCTCAAAAACCACAAGAACCTATACAAGAATACCTTCTGGTAGATGGCTATAATATTATTTTTGCCTGGGAAGAGCTGAGAGAATTGGCAAAATCTACGATTGATGGTGCCCGTCATAAACTGATGGATATTTTATGCAATTACCAGGGATATAAAAAATGTATCCTGATTTTAGTATTTGATGCCTACAAAGTAGAAGGGGGTCTGGGACAGGCGATTCAATACCACAATATTCATGTGGTATATACAAAGGAGGCCGAAACTGCAGACCAGTATATTGAAAAGCTTGCCTATGAAATGGGCCGAAACCATCAAGTCACTGTGGCCACATCTGATGGGCTGGAACAGTTGATTATTCGAGGGGAAGGCTGCCATCTTTTATCAGCCCAGGATTTAAAAGAAGAAATTGAATATGTAAACCTTCAGATTGAAGCAGAACATTTGAAACCTTTACGTGAAGGAGAAGGAAAAGGAAAAAACTATCTTTTTGGTCATGCACAAGAAGATGTGGCAGAATATTTGGAAGATGTTCGTCTGGGGAAAAAAACAAAAAAAGAGAAATAACGAAAAGGTAAACATCTATTATACAAAAAGGGATTCCTGCAAATAACAGTTTTCTACAATATATAGATAGGA
>DEPC01000130.1:4014-11682 GCA_002358555.1 Hungatella sp. UBA3402
TCCTATCTATATATTGTAGAATAATGGCATATCAGATAAGGGATGGCTTCCGCTGTTTGGTGGTGAGCAGCTTGCCTGTATCAGTGGCGGAAGTCAATCCCCCATCTGATATGCCTCCAGCGGATAGCAGGTGTGGGAAAAGAAAGACTTTTTATTCCCAGATAGGTTCTCTAGGTTGACGGAATGTTGCACCAGCATCGATTGCTACTCCATCAATCTTAGTGAGAACTCCATTGCTGTTGGTAGAATATTTAACCCCATCTGCATCTTTTACACCGGAACTGCTCTTTACCACCTTTCCAGCTTCATTGACTAGATAATTGGTATTCTTTCCATTTTCTCCTGGAATGGTTATAATTTCATATTTCGTATCGCTTTCTGAGGACTGTTGTTTCCCACGATAATACAGACAACCTCCTTGTACACCAGTAAATCCTTTTCCACTTGTTGCGAAATAATATGGGCATCGATTGCCATCAGATTCCTCTATGGTCATCTTGCCACTCATCACAGCACAACTATTTTCATCAAAGTAGTAATATGTATATTCATCAGTAGACTCATTGGTATAGACCTTCTGCAAGCCTGTGACAGGATTGCCAAGCTCATTGAATAGATATGTCTTACCGTTAATCTTTAGAAAATCTTTCGTGGTAGCAGTTCCCCTTGTTGGACCTACCTTGGGAACTCCGCTTTTAGAAAAATAAAACCATTCTACTTCATCATCATATCCTCCAAGTTCACTGGGCGGATATGCAGAATACCATCCAGTTACTGCCTTTCCACTGTTATCATAAAAACGATAGCTATCAATACCAGAGCTTGAATTACCGCCTCCTAGATATGCCCAACCAGTCTGCATAGCTCCATGGCTGTTAAAACAGTAATAGTTTCCATCAATTCTCTTTTCACCACATCTGGCATCCCCTGCGAGGTCTGGAACAAATTTTTTCCCACTGCTGCTGAAATAATACCATCTTCTTTCATCATCTTGAAAAGGGTCCTGTTCCTCTGCATCTTCTTCTGGAGGATACAGCTTATGCCAGCCAACTAACGCAGCTCCATCATCATTGGCAAAATACATATTATCATCTATCCATCCTGTCTCCATAGCTCCATCCCAATCAAAATGATACCATTTTTCATTGATTTTCTTCCAGGCATTCATCACTGCCTTTCCACTGTCTAGAAAATAATACCAATGGTCCACTTCCGTAGGCCCACTATAATTGGAGGCTAGCTTCATCCACCCCCCAGCTATCATAATGCCATTGGAATCTACATAATAAGTCTCGTCCACCCAACAGTCAACAGCCATCTGTCCGTTACTGTTGAGATAACGCCACTTGTCATCAGCCCCTTTTTTCCATTCATTAACCACCATATATCCTGAATTATCATAATAAACCCATTTTCCATTCTCCATAGCCCATCCAGCAGCCGCTTTAGCAGTAATTCCACTTCCAAATGCTAACGCCATAGACATGCCCAATATTAATAACCCTTTCTTTCTCATACAGGTTCTCCTTCGCCTTGCTAAAATGTTCATGCCCCTTAAGTACAGGACATTTGCTCATCTAAGCATATTATTACTTATTGTAGCAAGACAAGCTAATTTATTCAATCAGATTATCCTTTCAATTCTATTACGTTTTCCTTTAGTTTTATTTTTCTTGACTCCTTGTGTACTTTTATTTATACTTGTTCCAGCACGAATGCAGCATTTTGCAAATTTTACTGACCAATCATTGCTAACAAACCACAAAAATGAAGGAGAATTGTACCATGTGGACTGCAGACCATTGGAATGACTATGAAGCTATTGACTGTTCAAACGGAGAAAAGTTAGAGCGATGGGGTGATTTTCTTCTGATACGTCCTGACCCCCAAGTAATTTGGGATACCCCTAAAAACCACTATGGCTGGAAAAAACCAAATGGACATTACCATCGCAGTGCCAAGGGGGGAGGACAATGGGAGTTTTTTAATCTTCCCGAACAGTGGTCCATCAATTATCAAAAACTTACTTTTAATCTCAAGCCTTTCAGTTTTAAACACACAGGACTTTTTCCAGAGCAGGCGGCCAACTGGGACTGGTTTGGACGTCTGATTCAACAGGCAGATAGACCCATTAAAGTGCTGAATCTTTTTGCATATACTGGAGGGGCAACCTTAGCAGCAGCCTTGGCAGGAGCCAGTGTCACTCATGTGGATGCTTCTAAAGGTATGGTAAGCTGGGCAAAAGAAAATGCAAAATCCAGTGGTTTAGAACAGGCTCCTATCCGCTGGATTGTAGATGACTGTGTAAAATTTGTGGAACGAGAGATTCGCCGTGAAAATCATTATGATGCCATTATTATGGACCCTCCTTCCTATGGCCGTGGCCCTAAAGGAGAAATCTGGAAGATTGAAGAGGCAATCCATCCCCTAATAAAGCTATGTGCGAAACTTCTCTCTCAGCATCCTCTATTTTTTTTAATCAATTCCTACACCACAGGGCTTGCCCCCTCTGTCCTTGCCTATCTGTTGTCTGTAGAAGTGAAACCAAAATATAAAGGAACTGTAGTTGCTGACGAGATTGGACTTCCCATATCCCAGACAAAATTGGTTCTACCTTGTGGAGCTTCCGGTCGTTGGAGCATAGAATCTATGTGATATGCTCCTCCCCATTTATCGCCCTCCATTCAGCACTCCCCACAATCTCGGTGTCCATCTTTTCATTTGAGAACCTACGAAACTACTGACCCAAATCATGAGCATAGGCATAAATAGAAACAAAGCTACTGGAATCGGCCAGTATCCCCACAAAACTATGGCAACTGTTTTATTGACTAGGCGGACTAGAGCAAAATGTATTGCATACAAAAAGAAGTTATACTCCATCCATGGTTTTATCTTTGGTAAGCGGCTGGCATCCACTGCCAGCCACAGTCCTATGGGCATCATGATTCGATAACAGACTTTAGCAGTTAATCCTCTTGGCCAGGGAAGAAATAAAAATGCCACGGCAACACTTATCATTCCTGCTCCGACAATCTCTTTCTTCTGTGTCCAAATTCCTTCTACGAGCAGTTTTCCATGAATTCCTCCATATGCCCCCATGCCATAATATAATAATGCATCTAGGTTTAAATAAGGAATTACTCTTCCTTTTTGTACAAAATAGTAAAGGATTCCTAACATCACTCCCCCTAATCCTTTGTGCTTCAAAATTCCATAGACCATCGGAGCCAAAAAAACCAGTAAAATCAACTGATAGAGATACCAAAATACATAATTATATTGATAGCGGATTACCGCATTAAAAATTGTCTCAGGTTCAAAAGGAACTGTCCCTTTCTCCACAATATCTGTTACAAAAGGAAGTCTGCTTCCAATTACATAGCCTAGATAATAGATAGTATTCCATAACAAAAATGGCATCAGCAGACTTTTGATGCGGGATTTCCACTTTTCTCCCAATTTTTTCCAATGGAAATTTCGGTAAAATAAATACCCTGACATCATAAAAAATCCAGGTACTGCAATCTGGGCAATGGTATTTCCTAAGAACCGTTCAAAAAGTATCACTGACCTTGCATACCCAGACTTGCCTAAAAATAGCTCCCCATTTGCAGAATGAACCCACACCACAAGCACACTAAATATAAAGGAAAACCAGGTAATCTTATTACGAAAACAGGCTTCTTTTTCCACAAAGGCACCTCCAGGTCGCAAATCCGCATATTTTTATGGGGACTCTTACATTGCTTTCATTCTAACACAGGGTACAAACAGGAATCAATCCCTTTCAAACCCTCTCTTAAAAGATTGACCAAAATTTTTAATAAAATTTACATATTCTTTTCAACTCTCTTGTTGTATACTGTTTATATAAACCATTCAGACAACTTCCTATTCTGATTTTTCTAAAGGAGGATTTTTATAATGCAGACAATTTTAGTTTGTGATGATGATAAACAAATTGTAGAAGCCATAGATATCTATTTAACTGGAGAGGGGTTTCAAGTTATCAAAGCTTATGATGGGTATGATGCCTTAGAGCTTTTAGAGTCAAACCAAGTAGATTTAATGATTGTTGATGTCATGATGCCTGGTTTAGATGGCATCCGTACCACCCTTAAAGTGCGAGAAAGCAGCAGCATTCCCATTATCATTTTGTCCGCAAAATCTGAGGATAATGACAAAATTTTGGGACTAAATATTGGGGCTGATGATTACATTACCAAACCATTTAACCCATTAGAATTAGTTGCCAGGGTAAAATCTCATATCCGCCGCTATACTAGACTAGGCAATCTAACCCAACAAAATACAGAAAATGTGTACAAATGTGGCGGTCTTTTGATTCATGATGACAATAAAGAAGTTTTTGTAGACGGAGAACCGATCAAGTTGACTCCTATTGAATATAATATTCTTCTTCTTTTGGTTAAAAATGCTGGAAAGGTATTTTCTATTGACGAAATCTATGAACAAATCTGGAACGAGGAAGCTATTGGAGCAGACAACACGGTAGCAGTACATATTCGTCATATTCGAGAAAAAATTGAAATTAATCCACGGGAACCCCGCTACTTAAAAGTGGTGTGGGGCGTAGGATATAAGATTGAGAAACAATAGGAGTAGTCTATGAAACGAACCACCTGGCCCATTAGCCTCAAAAAACAGTTTTTACTTCTGCTCCATATTCTATTCCTTTGTCTGTTCTTCACTGGAGTCACCTTCATCTATTTTAATGAAAATTATGGACGAGGTCTAAACTGGCTTCATGAAGAATCCTATGTTGATACCTCATCATTTACTGAGCAATTGGAATCCGATGTGGAGATGATTTTTAAATATGTCAGATATAAAGACCTATTTGAAACCAATGGAAAACTGGACTACAATAAGGATATGGTATGTCTTACCTTTAATTCTGGAAAGACATTAATTTATACTCTCAATGATATGGTTCGAGAGGCTAAGAAATGGGGCTACTACTTGACAGATACCTTTGAAGTTGCTGGAGGCCCTGCTGTGCCAGAAAGACAAACCAGAAATGCAGCAATTCCTTTGATTGAGTGGAAAGCTTATGACCCCGATGCTTCCCAGCGCTATACAGAACCTGCTGATGCCTATGCTACCAGGGAGGAGCTTGCCCTTGAGGTTTTAAAGCTTCTCGGAGAATATTATCAGATTCAGTACAATTATATTGACCGCCCCTCCAATCTATATTTTCAAGTTTCTTATAGAAAGGAGGACGGTTCTCAGCTATTATACACCAATGCCAGTGAATATCCGATTGATGATTTAAAGAGATTGGGGCGGTATCTCTATCTGTCTGGTGATTCGATTATCATTGATACGAATTTAAAATATATTCCAAAAAATATTACATCAGAACTGGAAAATTACAATTTTTATGATAATAATGACTACTATATCATTCTTGGCCTGGATACCAGATATCCCAATACTGATCCCTACTCCATTGCCCATAATGCTTATACAAAGGTTCGAGTAAACTATATTGCAGGACTTATCTATTTTTCCTTGGGTACTATGGGACTTCTTGTTACGTTTGCTTTCCTTGTATATTTATCTGGCTACCAGACTTTAGAGCGAACTCAAGTATCTCTTGCCCATTATGACCAGATTCCATTAGAATGTAGTCTACTGCTATGTCTTTTCTGTCTGTGGATTTGGGGTTATATCGCAGAGGAAATTGGCGCTCGATTTGCCCGTATCCTTATGGCCCAAGCTCACCAGCATTATTTTTTGAAGCTGTTTCGTATTGTAGGAATCTATGCTATCTGTTTTGGAGAAGGATTCAGTATCTTGCGCCAATACAAGGCTAAAACCATATGGCACAATAGCTTACTATACCGTTCTTGGCAATGGTGTAAAATTGCTCTGCGAGATACTTCCTTTCCATCACGAATGACGGCCTGCTTTTTTGGCTATCTAGGAGGCAGTATCGCTTTGGCATATACCATTTATTATCTTTATGAAAATAAGGATATTCTGGCACTTCCCTATCTCTACCTGATTCCTTGTGTTGTACTAATTGGTTTTCAGGTGTGGACTTTCCTGATACTATATCGCGATGCTGGAGAGACAGAAAAAATCTCCTTGGGTATCTTTAAAATGTCAGAAGGAGATACCAGCTATAAGATTGATACTTTAGGCTTCTCAGGAAAGGGTGCTGGCCTAGCTGAGACAGTCAATAATATTGGAGATGGTTTAGAGACAGCTCTCCAAGAAAAGGTGAAAAGCGAACGACTAAAGGCTGATTTGATTACCAATGTGTCTCACGATATCAAGACTCCTTTGACCTCCATCATCAATTATGTTGATTTGTTAAAACGAGAACAGATACGAGATGAGAAGATTCAGCAGTACTTAGAGGTTCTTGACCAGAAATCCCAGCGTCTGAAAACATTAATTGAAGACCTTGTAGAAGCCTCCAAAGCCAGCTCTGGTAACTTAAAGCTAGAGATAGCTCATATTGACCTTGTAGAGCTGACCTATCAGACCAACGGAGAATTTGAAGATAAATATGAGATGCGCCATTTAGAGCTGGTTTCCAATCTTCCGTCAGAAACTATGCTCATTGCTGCTGACGGGCGGAGGCTATGGCGAGTATTAGAAAATTTATATAATAATGCCTTTAAATATGCCATGGAAAACAGCAGGGTATATGTAGATGTGACTCAAAAAAATGATTATGTATATTTTACAATAAAAAATATCTCTGCCAATCCTCTCAATATTGATGCCAATGAATTAACCGAGCGATTTGTCCGCGGAGATGTAGCCCGAACTTCAGAAGGAAGTGGCTTGGGGTTAGCGATTGCCAAGGATCTCACCCATCTCATGGGAGGAATATTTGAAATTTATATTGATGGAGATTTATTTAAAGCACAGGTTGGATTTCCTGTTTTAACAGAGAATTCTGTTCATAGCTAATAATTGGTAAGTTCTCACCTGGCCTGCATTTGCAGAAGCCTTAATCAGTTTTAGTTCATATAAATCTGTATTAGGCTTTGAAACCACAGGCTAGGTGGGAATAGGATTCTTTTCATTGCTTCTGACGATATCACTTAACTATCACTCTACATCTGCTCCAATAAATTTACCATCTCAATAGCAGATAACGCACAGTCATATCCTTTATTTCCTGCTTTGCTTCCTGCCCGTGCAATCGCCTGTTCGATATTCTCTGTAGTAAGTATTCCAAACAGTATTGGAATCCCTGTAGATAATCCCACTTGTGCTACTCCCTTGGATACCTCATTGCACACATAATCATAATGAGTTGTATCTCCTCGAATTACTGCCCCTACACAGATAACTGCATCATATTTCCCTGATTTAGCCATTCTCGCTGCTGTCAATGGAATCTCAAAAGCGCCTGGCACCCAAGCCGCAGTGATATTTTCTTCCTCCACGCCATGACGTACCAACCCATCTATTGCACCTCCTAGCAACTTATTGACAATAATTTCATTGAATCTTGAGGCCACAATTCCTACTCTCATTCCTTCTGGCGCTACTACTTTTCCTTCTAAAACTTGAATTTCTTTCATGATAGATTCCTCCTAATCTTTATTGATATCCTCTTAATCCCCAAATCATACCCGTATCTTCTGAAAAATATGTCCCATTTTCTCCTGTTGGGCC
>DEPC01000100.1 GCA_002358555.1 Hungatella sp. UBA3402
CTGTCAAATCCACTACCCCAAGTTTTTGGTCAATCACCTGCTGGATACTGATAGTTTCATATTTTTTAGCTTGTGGGTTCACTGCTGGGTCACTGTCATAAACTCCATCAATGGACTTCGCAAGCAGAATCACATCTGCCTCCATCTCTACTGCCCGAAGGGTGATTCCAGTATCCGTAGAAAAATAGGGATGTCCAGTACCACCTGCAAAAAACACCACTTTTCCCTGGCCAAAATACTCATTCGCTAAATCCTTAGAAAACAGTTTCGTCATGGAACCACAGGCAAATGGTGTCAGGATTTCGGTCTTCATCCCTTCATTGCGAAATAGCTCTGACACATAAATACAGTTCATCACAGTTGCAAGCATCCCAATCTGGTCTGCTTTTGTGCGGTCAATCGCATTGCTTGTGCGTCCTCTCCAGAAATTGCCTCCCCCAATGACAATTCCTACTTCCACACCTGCCTCCACGGACAGTTTTACCTGCCTGGCCACTTCTTTGACTGTGGCTTCGTCAAATCCTGTCTTTTTAGGTCCAGCTAATGCTTCACCACTTAATTTCAACAATACACGATTCCACTTCATCTTTGCAGTCTCCTTTGTTTACTATTTCCGATTATATCATAGATTAAATGGCTTGGAAAGAGGGTTTTTCGGGTTTGCAGTCGCCCTTAATTATCACAATAGGTTAAATTAACTTGTTGTGAGCGTTTTTCCTAAAAAGTAGTAGAAATCTATTTCTATATTCGTTATAATAGAGAAAATGTACTGTTGAGAATTCAGAACATTTCCCCATCAATTAAGAAAAGGAGATTCCCCATGAAACATTTGTTAAATCCTTTGGATTTTTCCGTGGAAGATACCCAAAAGCTGTTGGATCTGGCTGCGGATATTGAGCATAATCTCCCCAAATATGCTCATGTTTGTGATGGTAAGAAGATTGCTACTCTATTTTATGAGCCAAGCACTCGAACCCGTCTGCGTTTTGAAGCTGCTATGCTAAACTTAGGTGGGAGTGTTCTTGGCTTTTCTTCTGCCGCCTCCAGTTCTGCTGCTAAAGGTGAGAGTGTGTCAGATACTATTCGTATGATTTCTTGTTATGCAGATATCTGTGCCATGCGTCATCCCAAAGAAGGTGCACCTTTGGTGGCTTCTCTCCATTCCTCTATACCAGTAATCAATGCTGGAGACGGAGGACATCAACATCCAACCCAAACTCTTACAGACCTTATGACTATCCGTTCTTTGCTGGGACGTCTCGACCATATGACGGTAGGTCTCTGTGGAGACTTAAAGTTTGGCCGCACAGTTCATTCTCTGATTAATGCTTTGGTGCGCTATCCAGAAGTAAAATTTGTACTTATTTCTCCACCAGAACTGCGAGTTCCTGAGTATATTCGAGAGGATGTGTTAAAGGCAGGCAATATTGAATTTACAGAGCTGGGGAATTTAGATGAAGCTATGCCTAAATTAGATATTCTCTATATGACCAGAGTACAGAGAGAACGTTTTTTTAACGAAGAGGACTATATTCGCCTGAAGGACTGCTATATCTTGGATAAGGTTAAGATGAAGCTTGCCAAGGAAACTATGTTTGTCCTTCATCCGCTTCCAAGAGTCAATGAAATTTCTGTGGAGGTGGATAATGACCCAAGGGCTGCCTATTTCCGCCAGGTGCAATATGGGGTATATGTGCGTATGGCCTTAATCATGACATTATTGGAGGTGGAAAAGCCATGTTAAATATCAGCGGATTAAAAGAAGGCATTGTGTTAGACCATATTCAGGCTGGAAAAAGTTTGGATATTTACTATCATCTGGGACTCGATAAGCTGGAATGTCAGGTAGCTATCATCAAAAATGCAAAGAGCAACAAAATGGGAAAGAAAGATATTATCAAGATCGAAGGAGCTTTAGACCAGCTTGACCTAGAGGTACTTGGCTATATTGACCACAATATTACCGTGAATGTGATTTGTGACAATAAAATTGTTGAGAAAAAGACATTAAAGCTTCCCAAAAAGATTACCAATGTAATCCACTGCAAAAATCCCCGCTGCATCACTTCTATTGAACAGGAACTGCCCCATATTTTCAAACTGTCTGATGCTGTGACAGAAACTTATCGCTGCATCTATTGTGAAGAAAAATATGGCAGAAAGTAAAGTTCGTGTATGCTCCTACATAGAAAAAGAGCAGCATACACCAGATTAACCAGTGAATTGCTGCTCTTTTTTTAGAGCAAAACGATAAGCCGGGTTATGTCATTGGATGGTCATCTATCTAGACCTGACGTCACCGCCAGGCTCAAGCAACCTACCCGAAAGCAGACGGGCCGCCTTATGCTTTCTGTTTGGTCTTGCTTCGGATGGGGTTTACATATGCCCTGCCTGTTGCCAGACAGGCGGTAGTCTCTTACACTGCCCTTCCACCCTTACCGGCAAAGCCGGCGGTATATTTCTGTTGCACTCTCCCTGGAGTCACCTCCGCCAGACGTTATCTGGCATCCCGCCCTGTGAAGCCCGGACTTTCCTCCCCCACAGCCTTTCGATACTGTAGCAGCGACCATCTGTCTTACTCTGGTTGTATATAGCTGAGGTGTTTTATTATAACAAAGAATCTTTCATATGTAAAGTCTTTTCCTATCATACCCAATTTTGACATCTAAGCTTTAACTAGCATAATAAATTCCCATCATGATTTCATATAACCAACACAATAAATGTGTAAGCTTATCAAAACTGCTGCCAAAGGAGAATTATAATCTATGAATCCAAAACGGTGTCCCATCTGTCAAAAAGCACTGGAAGGTTCTGCCCGTCAGTGTCCTTATTGTAAATACCATTTTCCAGAGCCAAAAAATCAGCCAGAACAGTCAAAAACCTCCGAACCAAATCGCTCTTTCTGCCTTAGTGCCGGTGTGACTGGAATTATTTGGTTCTTCTCTAAAAAATATTTTGATATTTGTATTAGAATTTTGGCCTTTAACAGCTTTTTAGTTCCTCTCATCATCTCCATCTATGGTTGGTTTTTTCGAGGAGATCCTAGTCTTCCCAACCGTGACCAAATTTATATCCTATTTATTTTGCTTGTTCTGATATTAGAAGTATATCCTTTGGGAAAGCTTGGGGGGCATTTGCTTCAACAACAAGTAAAAAATCCAGACCTTAAATCAGATATACCAGAATTTCTGCCAGAATCTATGCTACCTACCTCTCAATCTGAGCTGTCTTTAGAAGAACAGGTATGTCTTTTGGAGCAAAAGGAACGAAAGTCACAACGTCATGAAAAGCAATTAGGGAAAATCTTGGCTTTTCCTTGTGCTTTGTTCTGTATTTTCTGCCATATATTTACAAAAGCAGTTTTTTTATATTTTAGCTATAATTGGTGAAAAAAATGGGGGATATTGCTATGACAAAAATCAAAAAAGGCTCTCTAATTCTGTTTGCAATAACCATCATCTATTTGATATTTGGTTCTTTTATATGTAAAGATTATATAACCTATGTAGCACATAATAATACTATTGATTACACCAAAAAATACTATGATGATTTGAACCGTCTTTTAGGGCCAGGTTGGGTTGTTCAAGGAACGGAAAACGGATACATTAATAGTATTGGTGATTATCTTAAAGTCAAAGTTATCAGTTGGGAAATCAACTATCAGGATAAAGCAGGTAACAACCAAACATTACTATTAAGTAATTTTGAGGATCATGATCCTTATGCCTTTGGCTATTGTATCGAAAAAAATTTTGAAAAGCTGGTAGGAGA
>DEPC01000121.1 GCA_002358555.1 Hungatella sp. UBA3402
CGTTTTCATCATATTATACAAAAATTTATCTAAAAATTTAGAAACAATGCCTATTTACAGGATAAATTGTTTTTACTATAATGGTAGCTATAAAGTGTAATCGATTTCATAAAATCAATAAAACAATCCATGAAAAGCAAAAAGTTAAAACAGCAAGAGCAAGAGCAGGAGAAGGAGGAATATGTAATGGCTATGGATTATGGCAAATGTGCAAAAGAGATTTATGAGACTTTGGGAGGCAGAGATAATCTGGTAAGTGCGGCTCATTGTGCTACAAGATTACGTCTGGTAACTGTAGATAATAGCAGAATTGATATGAAAAAGTTAGAAGATATTGATGGGGTTAAGGGAGTATTCAGCAACAATGGCCAACTTCAGCTCATCATTGGTACAGGAACTGTAAACAAGGTTTATGATGAATTTTTGAAAATCAGCGGCATGACAGCAGCTACCAAGGAAGAGGTAAAAGCAGCAGCAGCGGCGAAACAGCCCATTATCAAACAGATGGTAAAGGCTATGGGAGATGTGTTTGTGCCTATTTTACCTGCTATTGTGGCATCAGGACTGATGATGGGGTTGGTGGAAGCTTTGGGGAAAGCGCTTCCCTCATTTGCAGGAAGTGATTGGTATGGGATTTTAGATTTGCTGGCCAATACAGCATTTGTATTTCTTCCTGTGTTGATTGCAGTATCTGCAGCCAGAGTATTTGGAGGAAATATTTTTCTAGGTGCAGTAATCGGCATGATTATGATTCACCCTAATCTAATCAATGCATGGTCTGTAGGCAGTATGAATCCATCTGATATTCCAGTATGGCATCTGTTTGGTTTTTCTATCCGTCAGGTGGGTTATCAAGGGCATGTGATTCCAGTAATTATAGCAGTATGGATTATGTGTCGTCTGGAAAAATGGCTTCACAATCATGTGCCAGAAATGATTGACTTGTTTGTAACTCCTCTATGTACTGTGATGCTTACAGCATTTCTGACTTTGGGGATTATTGGACCAGTATTTTCTACGGCTGAGAATTATATCTTAAATTTTGCCCAATGGATTATCACAGTAGGTCATGGGATTGGAGCTATGATTATGGGAGCCTTGTATCCATTTACAGTAGTATGCGGAATTCACCATATGTACAATGTGATTGAGGCAGGAATGTTGTCAGCAGCCGGAGGGTTGAATACCTGGATGCCGATTGCCTCCGCAGCTAATTTTGCACAGGGAGCAGCATGTCTGGCAGTAGGACTTAAGTCAAAGAATCATAAGACAAAAGCAGTAGCAATTCCATCTTCTCTGTCTTCAGCACTTGGAATTACAGAGCCAGCTATTTTTGGTGTTAATCTTCGATTTATGAAACCACTTCTATGTGGTATGGTAGGAGGCGCCTGCGGAGCAATATTGGGAGCAATATTTCATATTGGAGCAACCTCTTATGGAGTGACAGGTATTCCAGGATTTTTGATTACATTGGATTATACTGTACAATATGCGATTGTTTTAGTAGTATCCTTTGTAATCTCATTTTCTTTAACCTGGGTATTATGGAAGGAAGAGGAGGAAGGACAAAAAGGAACAGATAAGGGAGCAAAAAGTAAAACTGACAAACAGACAGATACAATAGAGAATCAAATACATAATCATAAGACTCAGACTGGCAATGGAGAAAACGATTTGTCAGTGGAGACGCTTTTAAAAGAGATTCCAGTGATTGATTTAGAGGACAATACCTTATACGCACCTGTAAAGGGAAATGTTGTCAGCCGTAATGCAATTCCTGATGAGACATTTGCATCGGGAATCTTGGGAGATGGTGTGGGAATTGAGCCAGAAATAGGGGGTGTGGTTGCCCCATGTGACGGGGAAATCGCTTCTGTGACAGATACTTGCCATGCTATTGGAATGATAAGTGATAGTGGAGTGGAAGTTTTAATTCATGTCGGAGTAGACACAGTAAATATGAAAGGCGATGGTTTTGAGTTATTCGTGAACATGGGCGATAAGGTAAAAGCAGGGCAAAAGCTTTTGACTTTTGATATAGAGAAGATTAAAGCAGCAGGATATAGCACCACGACTGCCGTTTTAGTGGGAAATACGTATCAATATTCTAAAGTTGTAGTGCAAAAGGTCGGAAAAACAGAGCTGCTGGAGAAGATAGTGTCTCTGGAGGTGTAAATGTTTAAGTTCGTCATATAGTCATTACAAAGAATTGATTTTTCCTCTATTTGAGTTTTCCCATTTTTTAAATTGACTCGTTGTGGTAGCTAAAATTGGTAGGCAGGAGTAACGCAGCAAACCAGATACCCCGCAGCCCTGCGTCTTCAGAGCCTTCTTCCGTGCGTTACTTCTGTTTACAACTTTTAACTACCACCACAGACATTTATTCATAAATTTAGTATTTATGCAGCTTTATAAACAAGTTCTTGGAAAAAATGGGGAAACTTAAATTCCTATAAGGTTGACGCTAATACCAAAAAATGGCATAATGGAGCAAAACCAAGCTGTGTAGTAAGGCAGCGGACAGGAAATGAAAGAAGTATGAATATTGGAGAGATTGCAAAGCGGGCAGGTGTGTCTAGTGCAGCAGTGTCCCGCTATTTTAATAACGGCTATATATCGGAAGAAAAGAGGGAGGCAATCCGCAGGGTGGTGGAAGAGACAGGATATCGTCCTTCTCTTCAAGCACAGACCTTGCGGACCAGAAAGACAAAGATGGTGGGAGTGATTCTGCCAAAGATTGATTCTGCAGCCGCCATAGGCAGCATGGTAGCAGGAATTTTGTCCGTGCTAAATGAAAATGGATATCAGCTTCTTCTGGCTGACACTCAGAATAATCCGCATAAAGAATTGGAATATTTATCTATTTTTAATGAAAAACAGGTTGATGGAGTAATCTTTATTGCCACAGTATTTACAAATGCTCACAAGAAAGCATTAAAAGATATGCCTGTTCCTGTGGTGATTACAGGTCAAATGCTCTCAGGATATCATTGTGTTTATCATGATGATTATCATGCATTTTATGATATCTCCCGTCTAGTGCTTGAAAAGGGGCGGCGTTGTCTGGGATTTATAAGTGTATTTCACCAAGATAAGGCTGCAGGCTTCAGCAGATATCAGGGATTTTGTGATGCAGTGAGCGATGCGGGATTAGAAGCATTGAAGGATAACTATGTGATTGCTGATTTTACCATTGATTCTGGATATGAAAAGGCAAAGGAATTGTTGAGGCAATGTAAAGAGAATGGTGCAACATTAGATGGAATTATCTGTGCAACAGATTCGATTGCAATTGGTGTTATGCAGTATTTGAAAGAACTATGTATTAGAGTTCCAGATGAGATTATGGTGACAGGCCATGGAGATATGGTACTTTCTGATGTGGTAGCACCTACTTTGACTACAATTCGTTATTCTTATGAAGAAACTGGAAGTTTGGCAGCAACCATGCTTTTGGAATTGCTTGAGAATAAAGAAAGTGCTGTGAGAGAGATTAAGATGGGATATTTTATTGTGGAGAAAGAGTCTACAGAGGAGATAGGGAAACAATTTGATATCTGGACAGAAGACTAGGGAAGATGGTATAATAACAGAGCTAACCCAGAAGAAGACTTATGGGAAAGAAAAAGAAAGAGAGGATTTTTGTATGAAAAAAGTATTATCCATGTTCCTGGCATATGCCATGACAGCAGTTGTGTTGACAGGTTGTTCTTCCTCACAAGGAACTCTTGAGCAGTCAACAGCTACGGAAGCTTCTGTTACTTTGGAAGAAAGTAAAGAATCATCTTTGGAGGAAACGCCTGGCAAAGCAGATATGACGGAGACAGCAGATGCAAATGGCGAGACGGGCAAGGAAGCTGTTAAAGTAAGTCAGGAGGCACCAGGGGAGACGGTCACTCTGCGCATTGGCTCTTTAAAGGGCCCAACCACTATGGGACTAGCAGCTTTGATGGACAAACAGACCAAGGGAGAGGCTAAGGGGTCTTATGATTTTACCATGGTTACAGCTGCAGATGAATTGGTGGGAAAAATAGTATCTGGAGATTTGGACATTGCTCTAGTTCCAGCAAATATGGCGAGTATCTTGTATCAAAAGACCAATCATGGAATCTCTGTATTAAATATCAATACTCTTGGGGTTTTGTATATCGTATCTGCCGATGAGTCTATTACAAGTATCCCCGATTTAAAAGGAAAGACCATATATATGACAGGAAAAGGAACTACGCCGGATTATGTCTTCCAATATCTGTTAAGTTCTAATGGCCTCAGCAAAGATGAGGTAACGATTGAATATAAATCTGAGGCAACAGAGGTGGCTGCGATTCTTAAAGAGCAGCCGGATGCCATTGGCCTTTTGCCTCAGCCTTTTGTCACAGTTGCTATGGCTCAGAACGAAAGTTTAAAAATGGTCATGGATTTGAATTCTGAATGGGATAATCTTCAGATAGAAGATGGAGGACGTCTTGTGACAGGGGTTACAGTATGTCGTCAGGATGTGTTAAAGGATAAGGAACAGGCAGTAAAGCTGTTTCTGGAAGAACATTTTGAATCAGCAGATTTTGCCAATAGCCATGGAGAAGAGGCAGCACAAATGGTAGTTAATGCAGGAATTATAGAAAAAGCTCCTGTTGCACAGAAAGCTCTCCCTTATTGCAGTATAGTATGTATCGATGGAGAGCCTATGAAGGAAATGTTGTCCGGATATTTGAATGTGCTCTATCAACAGGAGCCTGCTTCTGTAGGGGGACAGCTTCCTGATGACGGATTTTATTATTTGCCTTGATTTTTCTGATATATCTGTGATATTCAGGTTGATTGTAAATCATGGCAGATAGTCTGTTAATAATGAAAGGGGAATAGGGCTAATGATAGTGTTTTGCAATAGCCCCTATAAAATTTTATGAACTATGATGTCACGGCAAAGCACTGGCGTAAGCTAGGAATTGCCATGTTCTGGTTTGCGGTGTGGCAACTTGCAGTTCTGGCCATTGATAATGACATTATCTTAGCAGGACCATGGGATACAATCCTAGCTTTGGGGCGACTGATTCCTACTGGGGAATTCTGGCGCTCCATTGCCATTTCTTTTGGAAAAATTAGCTTTGGCTTTGGAGCTGCCTTTGTCATAGGAATTGTTCTAGGAAGCTTTGGATATCATGTTCCCTTGTTTGAAGAGCTGTTGGAACCCATGATATCTTTATTAAAATCGGTTCCTGTAGCTTCTTTTGTAATCTTGGCCTTGATTTGGGCTGGTTCTGAAAATTTATCTGTGGTGATTGCATTTGTGGTGGTATTGCCTATGATTTATGTAAATACTTTGGCAGGATTGGAAAGTACGGATAAAAAGCTGTTAGAAATGGCAAAAGTTTTTTGCATGACAAGGCGGAAAAAGATCCATTATATTTATCTGCCAGCACTTCTCCCTTATTTAAAAAGTGGTTGTAAGATTGCCCTTGGAATGAGCTGGAAATCTGGAGTTGCAGCAGAAGTGATAGGTGTTCCAACTAATTCTATAGGAGAAAGGCT
Organism: Hungatella sp. UBA3402; assembly: GCA_002358555.1. Classification (GTDB taxonomy): domain Bacteria; phylum Bacillota; class Clostridia; order Lachnospirales; family Lachnospiraceae; genus UBA3402. The sequence goes on from DEPC01000121.1 coordinate 5,530, forward strand.
TTATATGTCCAAGATATATTTGAATACATCTGATTTGTTGGCTTGGACATTCGTAATCATTACGATTAGTGCTTTGTTTGAAAGGATAGTGCTGTGGCTTTTATCTCGATTGGAGCCAAAGGGAGGAATTCATGAGCCTGGAAATCTATAATATCACTAAGTCTTTTGATAGACTTAAAGTGTTGGAGAATGTGAATTTAACTCTGGAAGAACAGAATATTTATTGTCTGATGGGAGCCTCTGGTTCTGGAAAGACAACCTTGTTTCGGATTATTCTGGGGCTGGAACATCCAGATTCTGGACTGGTGAAGGGAACAGAAGGAAAGAGATTCAGTGCCGTATTTCAGGAAAACCGGCTATGTGAAGCATATACTCCTCTGGAAAATGTCCTTATAACAGCAAAACGCGGGGTTACAGCAAAAGAAGCAAAATCAGAGCTTTGTCGACTGCTGCCAGAAGAAGCTATTCTTAGACCAGTTTTTACTTTAAGTGGAGGAATGAAACGCCGCACAGCTATCTGTCGGGCAGTTTTAGCCTGCTATGATATTCTTTTAATGGATGAACCATTTACAGGACTAGATGAAATTACCAGACAAGAAGTTATTTGTTATATAAGGGAAAAGACAGAAAAAAAGCTGGTGATTTTATCTACTCATCAGGAAGAGGATGTGGAAGCTTTGGGAGCAAAACTGATAAGGTTAAAGTAAAGAGATATTTTCTTTGATTGGTTTATATACACCAGTATACAACTTTTTGATATTTACCTAGCACCAGTAAAGCTGGGCAATGCCAGCGCAGGGAAGGAGCTTGCCATCATACAGAAAAATCCGAAACTGTCCTCGATTAGATCCAAGTTCGGATTATCATTCTCTGATACAAAAAACGGCACAAAACCTGAACCGCTGAGATTCGATTTTGCACCATACACTGCGGATGACAGGACTTGAACCTGCACGTCGGGGACACCAGAACCTAAATCTGGCGCGTCTGCCAATTCCGCCACATCCGCTTGATTTGAAACTATTCAAGATTATAGCAGAGGTTTTTGGTTTTGTCAATAATAACATGTTGACTCAAAATAAAGAACCTGTCATAATAAAATAATAGCTCAGAAGCCAATGCTGTGCTATTTATTTTTGTATGGTCCATTACAAGAAATCTAGAAATTTATCGAAATCATTCCCATATTCTTTAAAAAAAAACACAAAATCATACAAAAGTAATTGATAAAAATATCACAATGTGAGATAATCAGAATTAGCTTTAAGAAAGCCTATTCTAAACTATGCGGAGGGATAAGTTATGAAAGTAACAATTTGTATCGGAAGTGCATGTCATTTAAAGGGTTCCAGAGAAATTATCAAAGAAATGCAGGATTTAGTTGCTGCGAATGGAGTAAAGGACAAAGTAGATTTAAATGGTGCGTTTTGTAGTGGAAATTGTGTCAAAGAAGGGGTATGTGTAACCGTAGACGGAACTTTATTCTCCTTAAAGCCAGATGAATGCAAGGATTTCTTCAATAAGGAAATCTTAGGGAGGCTGTAATCATGGCAATCATTGATTTCAAAGCTACGAAGTGTAAGCATTGTTATAAATGCGTCCGCAACTGTGAAGTCAAGGCTATCATGATTAAAGATGGTCGGGCGGAGATTATGCCTGAGAAATGTATTTTATGTGGAACATGTCTCCAGATTTGCCCCCAATCAGCTAAGAAGTTGGTCAGTGATTTGGGCAAAGTAAAAGAATTTCTCATGGGTGGACAGAAAACTGTCGTGTCGATTGCCCCGTCTTATATGGGACTTTTGAAATATAAGACCATTGGTCAGGTAAAAGCGGCTTTGAAGAAACTTGGGTTTGCAGATGTTAGAGAAACTTCTGAAGGAGCTGCATTGGTGACTGAGGAATATACCAGACTTCTCCAGGAAGGAAAGATGGAGAACATTATTACAACTTGTTGCCCAAGTGTCAATGATTTAGTCGAAATTTATTTTCCACAGTTGGTACCTTACTTAGCTCCAGTCGTATCGCCTATGATTGCCCATGGAAAACTGCTTAAAGCAGAATATGACCAAGATACAAAAGTGGTGTTCCTTGGACCATGTATTGCTAAGAAGAAGGAATCCCAGGACCCAAGACATGAAAACTGGATTGATGCAGTGTTGAATTTCACTGAGGTGGAACAATGGTTAAAAGATGAGGATATCTGTATTGAGGAATGTGAAGATGAACCATTTGAGCCTGTTGACCCCAAGGTAAACCGTCTATATCCAGTGCCTAATGGTGTGGTAAATTCTGTTCTTGCTACAGAGGGACGGGTAGATTCTTACCGCAAATTTTACGTTCATGGAACGAAAGAATGTGTAGAGCTGTGCAAGAGTATGTCCAGAGGCGAGATTAAGGGCTGCTTTATTGAGATGAATAACTGTGCTGGCGGCTGTATCAAAGGGCCTACTGTACAGGACGAGACGATTTCTCACTTTAAGGTGAAACTGGATATGGAAGATACCATTAAGAAAGACCCTGTAGATTCCAAGACTATCAAACAGATGCTGGTAAATATCCAGATGGATAAGACATTTATGGACCGTTCCTCTAAAGATCCTATGCCTACGGAGGAGGAGATTCAGGCAATCCTTAAAGAGACTGGAAAGAGTCGTCCAGAGGATGAATTAAACTGCGGGGCATGTGGTTATCCCACCTGTCGAGAGAAAGCGATTGCAGTATTCCAGAAGAAGGCAGAGCTTGCTATGTGTATTCCCTATCTTCATGAAAAATCACAATCTTTTGCCAATTTGGTTATGGAAACTTCACCAAATATTGTGCTTATTGTAGATAAAGATATGAAAGTCATGGAATATTCTGCAGTGGGAGAGAAATATTTTGGAAAGACCCGTTCAGAAGCCCTGGATATGTATTTATATGAATTTATTGACCCAGTGGATTTCCAATGGGTATATGACACTCACCAGAATATTCATGGCAAGAAAGTGAGATATGAGGAATATCATTTATCCACTCTTCAAAATATTGTGTACATAGAGAAGGAAGATGTAGTTTTGGCTACCTTTATTGATATTACCAAAGAGGAAGAACAGGCCAAGGAAGACTATAATCGGAAGCTGGAGACCGTTGACTTAGCTCAGAGAGTAATCCATAAACAGATGATGGTTGCTCAGGAGATTGCAGGACTTTTGGGTGAGACAACAGCAGATACCAAGACAACTCTTACGAAACTTTGTCAGTCTATGCTGGAAGAGGGCAGTGAAAGCGAGGTTCGATAAATGGGAGTTACAGTTGATGTTGCTTACAAGAGCCTGAATAAATTTACAGAGATTCTCTGTGGTGACAGGGTAGAGATTTTAAAGACCATTGACTCTGATATCATGATTCTTGCAGATGGCATGGGTAGTGGTGTAAAGGCCAATATTCTGTCTACTTTAACTAGCAAGATTTTAGGTACAATGTTTTTAAATGGTGCTACGCTGGATGAATGTGTAGATACTATTGTGGAAACTCTCCCTGTATGTCAGGTGCGTGGTGTGGCATATTCTACGTTCAGCATCCTCCAGGTCTTCCACAATGGAGATGCCTATCTGGTAGAGTTTGACAATCCAGGATGTATCTTTATCCGAGATGGAAAGCTGATGGAAATCCCTACAAACTTGAGAGAGATTGACGGAAAGAAAATCAATGAATTTCGGTTTAAAGTCAAAAAAGGCGATGCGCTGATTCTTATGAGCGACGGAACCATTCATGCAGGAGTGGGTCAACTGCTGAATTTTGGATGGTTATGGGAAGATATTGCTTCCTATGCAGTAAAAGAATACGGAAAGACTGTATCTGCAACCCGTTTAGCCACAGCAATCTGCCATGCTTGTGATGAATTATATATGTTCCGACCAGGTGATGACACTACTGTAGCATGTATGAGAATCATTGATAGCAAGCCAGTGCATCTGATGACAGGACCTGCCAGCAATGCACAAGATGATGAGAAGATGGTAGCTGACTTTATGTCAGACAGCAGTGCCAAGACCATTGTATGTGGAGGAACCAGTTCTACCATTGTATCAAGAGTATTAAACAAACGTCTTGATGTCTCCATGGATTATGTTGACCCTGATATTCCGCCTATTGCCTATATGGAAGGAATTGACTTGGTGACAGAAGGTGTACTGACCTTAAATCGGACATTGCAGCTTCTTAGGAGATATGTAAAAAAGGAAAGCGTAGCCGAAGATTTCTTTATGGAACTTGATAAACCAAATGGTGGGTCCATGGTTGCCAAGATGATTATTGAGGACTGCACAGAGATTCATATGTATGTGGGAAAAGCTATGAACAGTGCCTACCAGAATCCTGGACTTCCGTTTGATTTGGGAATTCGTCAGAATTTAGTAGAACAGCTCAAAAATACCTTGGAGGAAATGGGCAAACCAGTGACAGTGACTTATTATTAAGGTAGGAGAAGCTGCACCGAAGAAAGCTCTTATTTTAAAAATCTAGGAAAGGAAAAGCTATTTAGATGAGCATCCGCAATATCACAAAACCAAGTAAATGCGGATAGACTGTGAGGTTTACCCAAATCATCTAGCATATACAGCTTTGTATATGTTTTTAGTAGCAAGAAAAATAAGTATGGTAACAAATGACGCAACCATATTACGGATTAAGCATGATGTGCTGTGTGAGGTGGCAAAGCTAGCATGGGAGGGAAAGCTGGAAGAGGAGAGAGAAGAACTGCCTTACAAAATGTTCCCAGGCCCTCAAGCTCAGTTTCGCTGCTGTATCTATAAAGAACGAGAGATTATTAAACAGAGAGTTCGTCTGGCAGAAGGAAAATGTCCTACAGGCAAAGATTCCATCAATGTAGTTCAGGTTATCAATGCTGCCTGTGAGGAATGTCCGATTGCATCCTATGTAGTGACAGACAACTGCCGGAAATGTATGGGAAAGGCATGCCAGAATTCTTGTAATTTTGGGGCTATCACCATGGAAGACAGTCGTGCTCACATAGACCCCAATAAGTGTAAGGAATGTGGAAAATGTGCACAGGCATGTCCTTACAGTGCGATTGCCCATTTGGAACGTCCCTGTAAAAAGGTATGTCCTGTAGACGCTATTACTTATGACGAGAATGGCATCTGTGTGATTGATGAGAAAAAATGTATCCAATGCGGGGCTTGTATCCATAGCTGTCCATTTGGAGCAATTGGGACAAAGACTTTTATGGTGGATATTATTCGGCTTATCAATGCAGGAGAACGGGTGGTTGCTATGGTAGCACCTGCTACAGAGGGGCAGTTTGGCCAAGATATTACTATGGCAAGCTGGAAAACCGCTTTAAGGAAATTGGGATTTGCAGATATGATTGAAGTAGGCTTGGGCGGCGATATGACGGCTGCTTCTGAGGCCGAAGAGTGGGCAGAAGCTTACAAAGAGGGAAAGAAGATGACAACTTCCTGCTGTCCAGCTTTTGTCAATATGATTAAACAGCATTTCCCCACACTCCTTGACAATATGTCTACCACGGTATCACCGATGTGTGCAGTATCCCGATTTGTAAAAGAAAAAGACCCAGGAACCATCACTGTGTTCATTGGACCATGTATTGCGAAAAAGAGTGAGACCTTAGATTTGAATATTCAGAATAATGCAGATTATGCCTTGACCTTTGGAGAGGTTCGAGCTATGATGCGTGCAAAGAATGTAGAATTAGAGCCAGAGGAGAATACATACCAGGAAAGCTCTGTATTTGGCAAGCGGTTTGGCAATGGCGGAGGCGTTACTGCAGCAGTTGTACAGTGCTTTGAGGAGATGGGAGAAGACATCAAACCCAATGTGATGAAGTGCAATGGAGCTGCTGAATGTAAGAAAGCATTACTTCTCATGAAAGTTGGCAAGCTGCCCGCTGATTTTGTGGAAGGTATGGCTTGTGTGGGCGGCTGTGTAGGCGGTCCTAGCAAACACAAGACAGAGATGGAGGCAAAGAAAGCCCGCGATACTTTGATTTCAGGTGCTGACATGAGAAATGTTCTTGAGAATTTAAAGAATTTAGGTGCAGATAAGGTATCTATGCATCGTAGTTAATGGCTGAGATAAGTTCCTTCTGGCATTTGGCTGGAAGGGACTTTATGTTGTATGGAAAAATCAGGAAAGGCAATGAAAATAAATGTTGGTTGCAACAGATATTTGGAAGTGTTATCATAGAAGGGAAATCTTAAAGGGGGTAAACTTGACCATTTCTTCTGGAGAGTGTGTGGGAATTATTGGAGGAAATGGATGTGGGAAAACTACATTATTATCCATATTAGCAGGGGCATTGAAGGCAGATAGAGGAAACATCTGTTTGGAGGAGGGTAATTCAAAAAATTTTTCTGTAAATTCTAGTGTTTATAAAAAGACAGTGGCCTATGTTCCCCAGGAAAACCCCTTAATTGAGGAACTGACAGTTAGGGATA
>DEPC01000110.1 GCA_002358555.1 Hungatella sp. UBA3402
ACTTTGACATACCCTCTCTTGCCAGCATAGTCTGCAATACCGAGGCATCTGTAATTACATCAAAGGCTGTATCCTCATACATATCATCTAACAGCTTCTCAAAAGCCTCATTTATTGTATCTAAAGTCTGTTCAATCTCTATCTTTGCACCTTTAATATTATCCCCTGGAAATTCTACAAAAGCAAATTCCTGGTAGGTACTGACCAGTTTTACAGTAGTGGGAAGATAATATTCCATGAATTTTTCCAACTCATCTAATTGCTCTGGATGTTTTTTCAAAGTCTCAAACAACCGTTCCAGAATGGCATCTAACCTCAGTAATTTCTCCCTCACTGGTTCTTTGGGCATAGATTCATGTAGCTTGTCCAGAATTTTTATATATTCTTCCCCCTGTCGTATTGCGATGTCCAAAGCACTCTCCTCTTTTGACTCCCTTCTCTTTTCTTCTTCCTGTCTTTGGAGCTGGGATTGCTGGGACAGCTCATACTGCCGATAGGTTTCTTCATCTAACATAAGCCATGAATTCTGCTCGTCCATACGGGCATCTGGCAACATACCCATACGGATAATCTTTTGTAAGTCCTTCTTCACAAATCCCAAACTCTTGCCACAGCTTCTACTTAAATCTTCTACTTTACAATAGGTTCTGCCTCTTTGTTTTAGCTCTGCGACATATTGTTTTAAACGTCCAATCCGACCATTTTGAAGAATTCCTTTCCATAACATCCCACCAAATCCAACTGCAAAAATTCCACTGAGACCTGTAAGATACCACCCCACAGGACCTGGAAGTGAAACTAATGTGACAATTAGGAGGACTAAAGCAAGCATCCCAAAAATTCCCGTTCCAATGCTTCCAAATACAGTAAACAGGACACCAGAAACTTTTCCTTTCCAGTTGATCCTGATTTCCAGCGGTTTTTTGAAATTTTCCGTATTTCCTACAATATTTTTTCGTCTCCATCTTATATTTTCCAGTTTATCTTTGTACTGTTCAATCTGTTCTCTGGCTTCATCTAGAGCAACCCCCATCGTCTCTTTCACTGTCTGGTTTAACTGTCCTAGCTTCATAGATTCCAACATTTCAGAGACTACATTTTGTACCCGTTTTGCAATATCTTCCATTTCCCTTTCATTTCGACCTTCCATTTCTCTGTGACCTCCTATGACAACCCTTTATAATGCGAACGAAAACAACCCAATACCACACAAAAGGAACAATATCATTCCAAAATTTCCCCATACAGCTATGCTTTTCTTTTTAGCAGAGAGATTGATAACTCCTGGCCAGAAAGATAAATATTTCCAACAGCAAATTAAAAGAATTACTGCACAAATCACAAATCCAAACATGACCATCATATTGCTGATAGCCAAACAACTGCCCAAAAGTACATGTTTCTTTAAAATCTCTAAAAGTCCTATGGGAAGAATACTTCCACAGAAATTGATAAGTATATGGAAACTGATAGTATAACTAATCTTTCCTGTATGCAGATACATATAGGCAAAAATCATGCCTAATCCAAAGGCATAAAAAAACTGATAAAAATTGCCATGGGCAATTCCAAAAATCACCCCTGATACGGTCATAGCTGTCCAATGTCCAAATCCTGCAATCCTATCCAAAAGGAATTTGCGGAAAACTAATTCTTCCATAATAGGAGCTATGATTACCGCCACCACCAAGATTAGCCAAGGCTCCATAGATAAAATCATCTCTTGCACATCATTGGCAATAGGTTCTTCTTTTAAAACTCCTACTGCTGTCATAAGGACTGTTCCAATCAGATTGCCAATATATAGAACTCCCATACTGAATATAAAAAATGCACTGATCTTTCCTATACCCCATTGTTCCCTTCCTATCTCTCCAGTAGATGGAACGAACTTCATCAAAAAGCCAGTCAAAGGAACTGCCAGAGGATACATACTCAACATTGTCAGCAACATATAAATATCTAAATTTATGGTTTCCGTCATTGCCAACTGAGACAAAATCAAAGTTACTGCCAACTGAGACAAATAGGATACCCCTAAAAATGTAATATAGATAAGTCCAATTCGGGAGAAACTTTTTCTCACCTTTTTAATGGTTGCTTTCTCATAATCGGAATTTTGAAGTTCTCCTGTATATCTCCCCTGATACTGATTATTATTCCAATTTCCATACTCCATGGTCTTTGAATCCTCTTTTCTGTTATCATGAATGAAAGATATTCATCCTCTCAATACTCTTATTATAACGGTATCCTTGCTATTTGTCATGTAAAAAATCCCGATACAAGAGAAAGAATACTCTTATATCGGGATTTGCCCTGCCTTGATTGATAACCATGGTTTCTATACAGATTTTAACCAGGTAAAATAACTCGTTGTGCTAGTTAACATAACAAGATTATTAAATGATAGAATCTTATTTTTCATATGCTGCTATCATATCTTCTATGGATTCAATTTTATCTAATTCGTCCATCATTCTATGATATCCTAGACGATCTAGTTCTGCTAAATACTCATCCCAGGTACTATCTACATCAATTTGTCCTAGTATTGCCTGTGTACGATAATTAGCTACATATGCCTCCAAATCACTCTTAATCTCTTGATAAATAGATTCATATTCTGTTTCATTGGCAAGATCTGCTTTATAAGGGCTGTGCTGCCACTGAAGCCATAGTCCTCCATCTTCCTTTGACCAATATTTTCCTCCAGCTCGGAACAGTTCTTCCTCTCCTGACCATTTTGTCACCTCCTCAGTTTGACCAAACTGACTGAAGCTCCAGGTTCCTTTGTCTCCAGAATTAAGCTTGTTCAACTTCACAGGCATTTCTCCAGTTTCATCCCATTTCCAATCTACATCTTTTTCTCCAAAGAACAGACTGGCTATGATATCCTTATCATCATTTCCAAAGATACTATAGTTAAAGAACTGCAAAATTTTAGCTAACTTTTCATCGTCTACTTCAGCATTGACAAAAAAGCGTCCATAAGCTGGTGTTGGATTAGTCATTGCCCTTACCTCACCGCCATCAGGTTTGATACCAGGAGTTACAAGAATCTTAGCATTTGGGTCCCTCTCAAGTAGAGTGAGAGGAGGTCTATCCACAGCCCAACTGTTTAAAGCATTAGTAGAGGTAATCCAGTAGCCAGAAACACCAGTATTTACCTTATCCCAACCAAGAGTTCTGTCATTGCTGATGATTTCTGGGTCAAGAAGATTTTTGCTATACATATCATGGAAGTCCTTTAAAAACTCTTTATATTCTTCCATTGCATAGCTATGTTCTGCTCTTCCATTCACATTATTGATATCTCTAGAAAAGCCATAGGCAGAATAGAACTGCCCTACTCCATAAATTAGTTCAGAAGATACAGCACCCAATGTATCATTCTTTCCATTTCCATCAGGGTCTTTATTCACAAAGGCATCCATGATTTCTTTAAACTTGGTTAGTTCAATTCCATCATCTGCTACATAAATCCTGTCAGCAACTTGCTCTACATTGACTCCCAAATCAATCCCAAGATTCTCAATCCAGTCATATCGATAATAATCTCCTGGAAGATAATAATCTACAAACTGAAAAGTCAGACCAGCCAGATAAATAAATTCCTCCTCATTTTCTGGATTTAAGACCATTTTGTAAATCAAAGGATTCTTTTCATAATATTCGATAAGTTTGGGGCAATATTTTTCTACCATATCTCTAGGAATTGTGCGAATTAACTCCTGTTCCTGCATCCAACTTGGTGTCTTGCTCTCTGTCCACATACAATCTGGCATCTCACCAGATGCTAACAGTAAATCGATGGTATCTGTAGTTTCTGCCTTCTCCACAGTTAAATTGATGTTTAATGCATCCTCAATCATTTTTTCTATATAGGAACCGTCCTCATAATCAGAATAACACCAATATCCAGTATAAGTAATATCATAAGTCTTATTTGGGTCAGGCTCTACAGCATCTCCACTACTTGTTCCTGAGGAAGAGGTATTGGAACCTCCAGAACATGCGGACAACAAAATAGTTGTACATAAACTAATTGGTACCAATTTGTTTATTCTTTTATTAATCATTGTTAGTTATTGTTCCTTTCTTTGTTAATTACAGATTTTCTAGCTGGCAGCGTGGTATTCTTCTAATCCTGGTTCTTGCCAGGCAGCTTCCATCTTCAGGCCCTCCCCCGTTGTAGCCAAGTAGTATAGCATCATCTAAAAAATGAATGGCACAGTAACAATATCCATGGTCTTCTTCTGTTTCAAATGCAGTTGGTTCTGAAAAAGTCTTACCATTATCTTTGCTCACAGCAATCACATAAGGTGTTCTTCCCCCTGTAAAAATTTTCTGTCTTTTTCGTCCATTATACTCGGGAATAGGATTCCAAACTGCATAGATCCAATCTGATTTATGGTCTCTTTTCATACTCAAAGGGCTGTTAGGACCAGTGAATCGAGATGGCTGTACTGTGGTCCATGTATTTCCATTATCTATGGAATACATTTCATACTGTCTTCCTAGATCTGTTCTGGAAAACCCCCAAATAACTCCTGGACTAAGCTCCAATACTCCAGGTTCCTGAAGACCAGATTCACAATTTGTTAAATAAGGCATACAACATTTTCCTTCCGAGACATTCCAGGTATTTCCGTCGTCGTCAGAATAGAAAAATATAACCTCTGAACGGCTGTCAAAAAAGGTTTCATTCCCTACCCAATTTCCCTTTTGTGCAGCATATTTTTCATTAAACCTTCCTGACCTATGACTTGCTGCTGCAATCAATATTCTTCCACTTGAAAGTCTGATAACCCGATCATTGTTGACCACAAAAAATCCATCTTGTGGAGTGCAAAGAATACGTTCCCCCCAAGTCTTTCCTCTATCACTGGAACGTCGAAGAAACATCTGTACTAATGTATGGGTAGTTCTCACTAGATAAAAAAGTCCAATATCTCCATTCTTCATTTCCAACAAGGAGAGAGACATAATATTTACTGCCTCTTCCTCCTCACAAGTCAAAATAATTCTCTGTTCTCCAAAAGACCTCCCTTGGTCTCTAGAAACTACAAGGCAGATATCTGTAGGTATCCAATCTTGCTGACCATCTCCTTTAAACTTGCTATAAACAAATATGATACTATTATCTTTCAGACTTAAAAATGCCCCTTCGCTGTTTCTTGGATTTTTCTGTTCCATTATAGGTGGAAATTCTGCCACGATTGTTCCTAATTCCATTTGTTTCATAACTTTCTATCCTTTCACTGCTCCAACCATAATTCCTTGGACAAAATATTTTTGTAAAAACGGATATACTGCTACAATGGGCAAAACTACTAATATGGTAGTTGCTGCTTTAATGGTATCTGGGTTACTGTCTACAAGAGCTCCCATAGCCTCCATACCTGATGAGGATGCAGCAGTAGAAGCAGTTAAGCTATCCAACATTCTTCTTAAAAGATACTGCAATGTGGTCAGATTTGCAGAACGTCTACAATATACCATATTGTCAAACCATGCATTCCACTGTCCTACCATCTGCCATAAAGCTACTGTTGCAATAACTGGCTTAGAAAGAGGCATAATGATGGATGTAAATATCCTTACCTGTGATGCTCCATCAATGCTAGCAGCTTCTTCCATTCCTTTGTCAATAGAGAAAAAGTAATTCCTGATAATGATAGTATTGTAGATAGAAAAACCTGTAGGCAAAATATATACTAAGAAATTATTCAAAAGCCCCAGGCGTTTCATATTTAAGTAAGCTGGAATCATACCTGCTGAAAAAAACATAGGAATTAAAAGTACTGCTGTAATAAACTTGCGGAAAGGCATTTCGGTTCTAGTTAGGGAATAAGCTGCCATACAGCATACGATGGCATGGACAGCAGTTCCAAGGATAGTTCTTAACACAGATACAATAAATGCAGTAATAATTTCATTATCCTGAAAGCAGTATTTATATGCATCTAGGGTCCATACCTTTGGAAACAGGTTAATGTGCATATAAGAAATATCCTGGGCTCTAGAAAACGAACGGACCACCACATCCCAGAAGGGAACAAATATGGTAATACAGAATGCTATCATAAAAATGACATTACACACATCAAAGATGCGGCTTCCCATGGATTGTTTCATTTTTATTCTTTTCTCTTCTCTTTCCATAGTCCATCCTTAAATAATCTTATATTCCGGATTCGCTTTTCTCGCAAACCAGTTAGCAATCAGCACCAAGACGAGACTGACCACGTTCTGAAACAGACCGATGGCTGTGGAAAAGTCGTATCTGCTCTCAACCATACCTTTTCTATATACATATGTAGAAATAAC
>DEPC01000034.1 GCA_002358555.1 Hungatella sp. UBA3402
TCGGTTTCAGTCTCTGATTCAGGGGATGTGGTAAATTCTACAATGGAGGTCTCTGCTTCTGTAGACAGAATGGTTACATCTGCCTCGACATAAGTTCTACCACATCCCTCAAGAAGTAATAGTACTGCCATCAAGAAAAGTCCCTTAGTTCCTTTCCTCATCTGGTGTACCCCCTACTTTCGAGTATTTGACTCTGTTTTTCTTCCATTATAAGTCTCTCGGAATCTTCCATATGATCATATCCCAAGAGGTGAAGCATACTGTGGGCTGCCAGAAATGCCAGCTCTCTTGTCTGGGAATGTCCATATTTTTCTGCCTGTTCCTCCACCTTGTCCACAGAAATCATAATATCTCCCAAGAGTAATTCTCCTGTTTCTGGATTAAAGCAGTCAGCAAACAACTCCTCCACATGACTGAAATCAGAAGGAGAGTCATATTCTACCATGGGAAAAGACAATACATCAGTAGGAGAATCGATACCTCTACACTGTTGGTTTATCTCCTGAATACCCAAATTATCGGTCAGAACCACATTTACTTCTGCCTCATAAGGACATTTTTCAAAATCCAAAGAGGCACAGATAATATCTTTAAGAATTTCTTCCCAGGAAAGCTCCAGCTTTTTTTCAGCTTCATAATCAATATTTATAGTCATTGGTATACCGCCTCTTCTTCTGCTTTTGCAATAATTTAGCTATCTTCCTGTTACATTTAGATGCTCAGCGCCGCGAATAAGTGGGCTTTCCTGAACCATGACGTTTTTTATCTTTTGATGCAGTCTTGGCTTCATAATCATCATAAGCCTGTACAATTTTCTGCACTAAAGGATGACGCACCACATCCTGACTAGTCAAATAGCAAAAGCCTATGTCTTCTACTTTCTTAAGTACTTTTATCGCTGTATCTAGTCCGGATGCACTACCTCCTGGCAAGTCCTTTTGAGTTTGGTCTCCTGTAACCACTACCTTAGAGCCAAACCCAATACGTGTCAAAAACATTTTCATCTGAGCTGGAGTGGTATTTTGAGCTTCATCTAGGATAATATATGCATTGTCCAAGGTTCTTCCCCTCATATAAGCCAAAGGTGCTACCTCAATAAGACCTTTCTCTGAATTATGCAGATAGCTGTCTGCTCCCATAATCTGATACAATGCATCATATAGAGGTCGTAGATAGGGGTCAATCTTACTCTGCAAATCCCCTGGTAAAAATCCCAGCTTCTCTCCAGCTTCAATAGCAGGGCGAGTCAAAATAATCCTTCCTACCTCTCCATCTTTAAAAGCCTGGATAGCCATAGCCATGGCTAGGTAAGTTTTTCCTGTCCCTGCTGGACCGATGCCAAAAACAATCATTTTTTTTCTGATGGCATCTACATAAGCTTTTTGTCCCAGAGTCTTAGGTTTTACTGGCTTGCCGTTTATGGTTCTACAGATAATATCTTTGTCAATCTCCAGGATTTGACTATCCTTTTCGCTGAAGGATAGCGAGAGGGCATAGTCTACATTCTGCTGAGTTATGGTATTACCCCGCTTGGACAGCTCTATTAAGTTATTAAATACACTTTTTGCCTTTTTAATCATCTCCTCTGGCCCGATAATCTTTAAGGCATTATCCCTGGCAACCATAGTTACATGTAGAGTTCGTTCAATTTTTTTCGTATACTCGTCAAATTGTCCACATACATTTCGCTCATGTTCTGCAGGAATATCAATGATGGTTTCAATCACGCTCATTAGTCTGTCTTGTCTCCTCAAACTCTGTAATATAATTCGTTACACCAATCTGTTCTTCTACAGTCACGTTTCCCTCTGCCTTCCAAGAACCTCCATACTCTTGTATTTTAACATTATTTTCAATAATTTGAACCCCTTTTTCTGTTAAATTTTTCAGATATTCCTCTTCTAATATCCTAGCTTCCTCTTCCTTCTCCTCCTGTGTATAGGGACGTTCATAGGAAACAAAGGCTTCCCCTGTTATTTCCTCTATATAAAAAGGCAGATAAAAATCTTCAAATAAACATAACTGAGTTAAATTTGTCACATAATTCCATGAAGTATCTCCAAAATCTGGCATCAGAAAACGCAATCGATAAGGGCCTGCCATAATCCCAATACCATGACGCTTTTTTCCAGTTTTTACATTTATTGTGCAGTATTGGGGAAATTCCTCCTCATAATGGTATATGGTTTTTGCATAAATATCCCCATCTGCATGAACATAGGCAATCCTAACCACCTCTCCTGCATCATTTAGGATAGACAACTGTCCTGTAACTAATAGTTGGTCTTTTTCTACAGTATCCCCCTCTGCCACAGCAGCCTTTCCCTGACGGATAATCATTCGGGTAATCACCCCTGCACGTTTGGCCACCAACTCACAAGGCTCATTTTCTGGTTCTGGTATAGAAGAAAGAACTTCATTTTCTTTTATCTTTACCAGAAGGCGGGTTCCTGATACACGGGCAGAAACCCAGGTAATCTCTGGAAAGCGACTTCTTATATTCTCCTCCAACTGTTCGCAGGAAATTTTATGTTTCATCATTCCATATTGGATATCTTGTTCCTTGAGATAATCCAGAAGGGTTTCCCTAGTATAATGATAATTTCCCTCAAAGGAAATATTCCATATAAATAAAGACATTGCATAAAGAAACACAAAAAAAGAAAGAACTGATATTGCTAATGCCTTTCTCTTTCGGTTTTCATGCAAAATAAAAGGCATTCCCAGTCGGGAAAGAATTCTTATCGACATATGGGATTTTCTCAGCAGTGGTCTGATTTTGTAAAAGTCCTTTAAGGACATATAAAAATAGTATCCGTCCTTTTGTTGTCGCACACTCCAATAATCCAGTCGCGCATTTTTACAAAGGTTAAAAAAGCGCTCTCCTGAATATCCAGTGCCACGAAGATATAGATACCCCCCTGCCCATCGGCTTATCTTCCTCTGCAAACCCATTCCACCTTTCGGACAAGCTTTTCAAACACTAGTGCTATCCCTTAACTTTCTGTCACTACAGAGTGGATAAAGCCAGTAATAAGAATATCATCACCTGTATAATATTCTATCTCCAGTCGTTTTCCCTGGACAATGATTCTACAAGTTTTTGCCTGGATTTTTACTTCATTATCTAGAAAACTGATAATCCGATTATAATTTTCAATATAAACATTCCTTCGCCCTGTCATCGTAATCACGGGCTCTCCTGGTATCACATCCTGGGGAATATGCAGAAAGGATGCTGCCTGTGTGACCATTTTTGTCATGTATGGGCCTCTTAAAGCCATAGGATTAGTATAATCTATGTAAACTCCATAGAAAAAAGTCCTCAATCTTACGACTAAGGACTTCTGATTTGTGCAACTTAATTGTACTTACGCTTTCTCGCAGCTTCAGACTTTTTCTTACGTCTAACGCTGGGTTTCTCGTAATGCTCTCTTTTGCGAATCTCCTGCTGAATACCTGCCTTCGCGCAGTTTCTTTTGAATCTGCGTAAAGCACTGTCTAATGATTCATTATCTTTAACAATAACGTTCGACATAGCTCACACCTAACCTCCCTCCAGTTGTGTACTTGTGCATAACCATCATACAACTGTCTGGGTATTTTTATAGCACTGCTATGATTATAGCATAAAATCCCCATTCGTCAACTGCTTTTTTAAGGATTTATAATTTTTTGGCATATTTTGATTATTTTTCTTCTTTATCCAATACCTTATCCCATAAATCAATCATTTTTCTAGCAAAAAGCAGCTCTTTTCCTGTCCATCCATACAAAATACAAGTTCGGTATGCATACTCAGGGATACAGATATTATTGTATCCTGCTGTCTGAATCGAGAACACATTGACATAAGGATTCACCTTTTGCCTATATTCCATAATTAATTGAAATACATTGATGTAATAGCCTCTGCCGCAGCTA
The DNA here is from genome assembly GCA_002358555.1 of Hungatella sp. UBA3402. GTDB lineage: Bacteria > Bacillota > Clostridia > Lachnospirales > Lachnospiraceae > UBA3402. Next base: position 3,925 of record DEPC01000034.1, read on the forward strand.
AATCCCATCTTTTGATATCGCTCTCTCTGTTCTTCTGTGCCGTACAATCCCCCATGGCCTGCCTGTTGGTCTGAATAGATGAAAATTTGGTCCCAATGCTCCTTATGTTCAATCGCATGAAGGAAAAATTCCCAGATTCCCCCTTCTGTGGCTCCTCCTACATCAGAATTCCTGTTTTGAGAGATATTCTGGCATTGACGCAGAATCTGTCCTCGCTTAGAGATAGGAATTACCCTAAGTTTGTTGCCGAATTTCCCCACATACCCCTCTTCCGAAGCTGCAGCAGCAATCACAGAAGATAAGTTATCTATCACAGCTATCTGAACCGTTCCATATTCTGAAGGAATCATTCCCCATGCAGAACCAGAATTATCTGACAGACACATTGTTTTTCCTTGAAACTTAGGTAAGTTCTTCATAGACAAATCTATGCATTCTTCCAGGGCATCCAAAATCTGAGGGCGATGGGCACATTCGCTTTTTTCTACTGCCTGATAGGCACTGTAGTAGCGGAATGGGAACTGCTTTCCTGAGATTACTCCACGTTTTAGCTGTGTCAAATATTCCTTGCACAAAGAAGCATTCTCTTCTTCTCCAAAAACTCCCCGTAGATTTCTAAGCAAAGCCATATGTCCCATGGGAATCTCATAAAAGATATCTTTCCATTTATGCCCTTCTGAACGCAAATTCTCCCAAGTCTTTTTTTCTTGTGGCAGAGAAATGGTTCCTGTCTTCATAAATTCATCAATGACTGAAGACTTGGCATGAGTAATCCGCACTGCATCTTTAAGTCCAATCTCTGCATTTTTGTACTTGGCTGCTTCATAAGCATCAAGACTCCCAAGCTTTCTCGCCAGAGAACGCTTCAAAATACTGGGCATATTCTTCTTTCCACCATTTATATAGAGGAAATATGCCAGTTGAGACAAGACATCATCTCCTCTAGCCATGACCTGCTGCTCAATTTGGCCAAAAAGCCCTGGATTCTGCTGTGTAAATTTCTCTCTATTGGGATGAATCGCTGCTCTGACCATAATCACTTGAGGATTTAAACGCATATAAAATTCTGTTCTGAGCGTTACAGCCCATTCAAGAGTTCCCATAAAATCGAAAGTTAAAGCCTGGTCAATCGCCTCCTCCATAATCTCTGTGGTAGTTCGTCCATCCCAGGAATCTGAAAAAAGCAGATATCTTCCCAAAAGTTCACAGCTTTTATACCGCCCATCCCGCATATTCTTTCCAAAACCATTTCCGCGGTAATAGGACGGCTCCCCGAAAATTGAAGAAGCTGTAATCATCTTTAATGTATCTAACGCATTGATGATATAGGATTCTCCTCCCATAAAGTTTATGACGGTTTCTCTCTTCCTGGCAGATAAATCCTGTTGCTGTTCTTCTAAAACTTTTCGGAAACGACTCATCATCATCACCTCCGCTTGCTCTATGCTCTTATTTTGACGGGTTTTAGGGGAGATGTCAAGAGTTGGATGAAATGAAAAGAGAAAAGTTGTATGAAAAGTTAGGTAAATATCCAGCACATCAGAGGGGGACGACGATTTCTTTTTGATTTCAAATGATAATAGTATTTGATAAAAATATCCCCGAGAAAAAGGCGGAAACGGAACATACGTGCCCTACCATTGGGCGACTGTCGCAGTTATGCGACAGATGGGGCTCGAACCCACAACACCGCGATCCTTGAAATCGAAGTAACCGTTTCCTACGCTTCGGGGATATTTCTATTATGACTTGAAATACTAAATTTGTCAACTAAAACTCAATCTTTTTACTTCCTGTTTAAATCCAACTCTGCTACTGCATACATGATGGTTGCAACCTGTCTTCGTTTATCCGGTGGCAAGCTGTGCCACCAATTTAGAGGAAAATCTTGGCCGGTTTCGGTCTTTGGTTCTTCTAACATGGCAAAAAATTCTGATAATGTCAGACCAAACGCCTTGCACATTTTCGACAGATTATACAAACTTACAGTACTTCTCTTGTTAAATATAGTAGTAACTGTAGATTTCTTGATTCCGCTTTCTTTTGCCAACCTGTATTTGCTGAACTTGTGCTGCTTCATCAGTTCCTCAATCTTTTCCAACACTCTTTCGTTATCCATAACCTTTCTCCATTAAAAAAATCCTATTATTTATATTATTGGATTTTTTTAATGGAAAACAGACTTAAAATATCGGCCTATTAGGACTGAAATTTATCCTACTCTAAGATAGATAATAGCTAGTTAGCCTGCAAATTTGGCCCAATATCCTTGAAGAAAGATAATTAGTATCACGATTGGCAGTACCAAACTTACATACCATTTCACCTGTCTAGGAAATTTAATTCCGGTTCCTTCATTGGCCTCCTGAAGAAATTTATCAAATCCCCATCCATACCTACTTGTGCAAAACAAAAGATACCAGATACTTCCAATAGACAGTAAATTATTACTCACTAGAAAATCTTCCAAATCCAGTACATTTGTCCCTTCTCCTAAAGGCATAAATCCACTCCACACATTAAATCCCAGAACACAGGGGACAGACAGAAGTGTAACCACCACCATATTAACTACTACTGCAGTCTTTACCTTACATCTTGTTAAATCTGTAGCAAATGATATAATATTCTGAAACACAGCAATTACGGTTGACATGGCGGCAAAGGACATAAACAAAAAGAAGAAACTCCCCCATAGTCTTCCTCCTGTCATATGGTTAAACACATTGGGCAATGTAATAAATACCAGAGAAGGGCCTGCATCTGGTTCAATTCCATAGGCAAAACAGGCTGGAAAAATAATCAGCCCTGCCATAAATGCTACCAGAGTATCCAGACACAAAACACTTACTGCTTCTCCTGTGAGTCGCTTCTCTTTTCCAATATAACTTCCGAAAATAGCTAGACATCCAATACCAATGCTTAAAGTAAAAAATGACTGTCCTAAAGCTGCAAATATGGCCTCCCCGATGCCTGCCTCTTTTAATTTAGAGAAATCTGGCTTTAGATAAAACGCTAGACCTACATTGCCGCCCTCTATCAATATAGAATTTCCCGCCAAAACCACCATCAATAAGAGCAGGCAAACCATCATCCACTTAGTAATCTTTTCTACCCCATTCTGGAGTCCCATACCACATACATAAAAACCTGATAACACCACAAGTATCATCATTGCCATCATTAAAATAGGGTTTGCCAGCATATTTCCAAATTCTGTCCCCACCTCTGTTGCTGTCAAACCTGTAAAATCACCCATAGCCATTTTGACAAAATACAAAATCATCCAGCCTGCTACAGTAGTATAAAACATCATCAGCAGATAATTTCCAGCAATCGCAATATATTTTGCAAAATGCCATTTGCTTCCTTTTGGCTCCAATACCTCGAAAGATAATGCTGCGCTTTTCTGGCTGGCCCTTCCCACGGCAAACTCCATTACCACAATGGGAAGTCCCAGCACCACCAGAAACAGCAGGTAAATCATCACAAATGCTGCACCTCCATATTTTCCTACAATATAGGGAAATCTCCACACATTTCCCAGGCCAATGGCACATCCTGCTGATATAAGGATAAATCCCAGCCTGGAAGAAAATTTTTCTCGCTCCATCATAACTCTCCTTTGTCTGCTAAAAAATAATTCAGGTATTCTGGCTGCTGTTTATTGCAAAAGCTGACCATACAATTCCGCTGGTACATATGCTTTTACTAAAATTCCATCTTCCGTATATTCTTCTTCTAAAAGTTCTCCATATTTTCGGATAGATTGTATCCGCCCTGCCTCCTCGTAGGGATAAGATTTTTCTAAATAGATTCTCTCATTTCTGAGAACGGTCTCTAAGGTTTCCAGAAGAAATTCTACCCCTTGACCTGTTTTGGCAGACAGCTTCACCTGATAATCTGCAGATAAATCTTTTAGAATCACTTCCTCTTGCAGCTTGTCAATTTTGTTGAACACAGTAATCATAATTTTATCTGTTACTTCAAGCTGTCGTAGCGTATCATAGACAATATGCATCTGCATATCCATCTGAGGATTAGAACAATCAACCACATGAAGAATAATATCACTATATCTGGCAAATTCCAGTGTACTTTTAAATGCTTCAATCAGATGATGAGGGAGTTTACGGATAAATCCTACGGTATCTGTCAGCAAAATTTCCTGCCCTCCTGGCAATGTTAAACTTCTAGTGGTAGGGTCTAGGGTGGCAAATAATTTGTCCTCCGCCAGTATTTTTGCATCTGTAAGATGATTTAATAAGGTAGACTTTCCTGCATTGGTATATCCTACAATCGCAGCAACCTTAGTATGAGCACGTTCCCTTTGCCTACGTTGTACTTCCCTGTGGCGCTCCACATCTTTTAATTCTGCCTTTAATTGGCTAATTCTCTCGTGAACTAAACGGCGATCCATCTCCAATTTTTTCTCTCCAGGCCCTCTTGTGCCAATTCCACCGCCTAGTCTTGACAAAGAACTGCGAAGTCCTACTAACCTGGCTGCCCGATATTTTAACTGTGCAAGTTCCACCTGAAGCTTTCCTTCTCTAGTTTTTGCCCTATCGGCAAAAATATCCAGAATTACCATAGTCCGGTCCATGACTTTAATATCCAGTTCATCTTCTAAATTGCGAAGTTGGATTGGCGACAACTCGTCATCACATACCACACCTGTAGCATCCATCTCCCAGATGAGCTCTTTCACTTCCTCAAGCTTTCCTTTTCCCAGATAGGTTCCTGAATGAGCCTGCTCTCTGTTTTGAATTACCCTTCCTACAGAAACGGCACCTGCTGTCTTTACCAGTTCCTCTAATTCATCTAAACACTCTTTGGTATCATCTTCCTGCCCCGTATTCACTGCAAAAAGGATTAATTTCTCCTCTATTTCTTTTAATTCAATCAATTCTGCCACTCAAATTCCTCCTAATTATCGAGTTTTTAAAAAGTCAATCTCCTTTTGAATTTCTGGACTTGCACCATAGACAGCGACATATCGTTCTAAAGTCTTTTGTGCAGCGGCAAAATCCTGTTTTCTTTCGTAAGCAGCGGCTTGATTTCTCAGCAAAGCTTCCATAGCTGACTCATCTCCTGTCTCAATCCCCTTTTCCAGATATTGGATTGCAGAGTCTATCTCTCCTGCCTCCAGCTCACAGACTCCCATACGATTATAGATTTCCCCACTTTTTATCCCACCATCAACTGCTTGGCGATATAATTCGATTGCTTCGTCAAATCTATCCTGGTCTGTCAAGGCTTGTCCCAAGGTCAACAAGATTTGGGCAGTTTCTGGATTTTGAGGTTCTGTGGCATATAGCTTCTGATATTCCTCTTTTGCTTTATCAATTTTTCCAGAAAGCGCCCACAATGTACAGAGGCGAATGCGATACTCTGGTCTTTCTTTATCTATCTGTAAAAGTACTTCATAAGTATAAGCTGCTGCCTCATAATCTTCTGTACCATATTCTGCCTCAGCACGATATTTGAGAATATCCAATTCAAACTCTCCCACAACTCCTTTGGAAATCTCCAAAGCCTTCTCAAAGGAAGCGATAGCTTCCTCAAAATTCCCAGTCTCCAACTGCCCAATTCCTTGCAGACGTAACTCTTGTCTCTCCTTTTCACTTCCCTTGCAGCCTTCCAGCACAAGAACTATTCCAAGACATATGACTGCTCCAAAACTTAAAATTTTCTTTTTTATCCTTTTAATCTCTCGTTTGGCTTGGTATTCATTCCCTTTATCCATATTTCCCTGTCTCATGATTTTTTCTCCTCACCTCTTTCTAATACTACAGCAAACAAATGACATTTAGAAAGTTTTGTAGCTAAAGTTCCCCCTCCCTACATTTCAGTGATAATTCCTATTTTACGCTATCTGATTCCCGTGCTTCCCAATCCTCCTCGGTCTTTCTCTGACAGATGCAAGGCTTCCTCAAAACATATCATGGGCTGGTGTTCCATAATTCTGAATTGGCAGATTCGGTCATTGATTTTAATCTCCGTGTCTCGGAGTGCATAGGCAGGAAAATACCACTGGTCATTGCTGCCACAATAACTTTCATCAATTACTCCCATATGATTCGTCTGGATAATCCCCCAATTTTTAAATGTGGAACTTCTTGGCACAATATGAGCCTCATATCCCTTTGGCAACTCCATAGCTACCCCTAAAGGAATCAGATAAAACTCATCTTTTTTCAATTTCACATTTTCTGCTGCCCGAAGGTCTATCCAGTCAGACTTCCCATCTATATAGGATAGCTTATCAATTTTATCAGTAAAATATTTAATTTTAATGGTTGCCATGGCTGTAATCCTCCTTTTTTTATTGCATTTTAGCATACTAACTATCTACTGTAAACTGCTACTGTTCTTTAGGGGATGTCTAAAAATTCATTCCTACTCTCTATAGCCTCTAGTTCAAATTCTAGGCTACTCCACAGGCACCATAAAAAATCCATTTTCCTTCATTATTTCACTATTAATGTGATTATACATCAGCAAAACTTTATAGATAGTCCCCATTGGTTTAAGTCCTAACTGGTTAAGTCGCTCTGTCACTTCAAAATTCCATGGTGGCTTGTTTTCCCTCTGTGTATTATAAACCTTAGTACAAAAATCACAGAAAAGAGTTTTCCTTTTTGGCAATTTCTTTACAACTCCATTTATAGGAATCCTATGTTTATCGGCAAAAGAAGCAGATACAATCAATCCCCATGAATAATCCTCTCTATCTAGAGAACAGATTTCCATACAGGATTTTACCATAGGCATAAAGGATACCCAATTTTTTAAGATAGCATATATTCTTTTATCTTCTAAAAAATCATATTGTTTGGAATGTGGCAGAAAATACATTTCTTCTCGTTCCTCTACATGCCAATCTTCGGTTCTACCTGACATCCGTTCTATCCATTGGGAAAATTGCTGATATTCTTGCAAAATAGCCTGGTGAAATGTAATTTGCCTCTCTATCTCCTGTATCCGCAAACCAAGTCTGGCATGTGCAGATTCTGGGTCATCATCATTTAAAAGAATCTCCATATCCCGAATGGAAACTCCATAGTTTCTAAGCTTCATACATTCCAAAAGTTTACTGGATTGATAAAACGGATAATAACGATATCCATTTTCCATTACCTCCGAAGATATCAAATGAAACTGCTCATAATGTTTTAAAAAGTCAGAGGTTACTCCCATGTAATGTGCATAATCGCCAATTCGATATTGCTTTATATCTTTTTTTTCTTTCATTTTCCCAAGCCCTCCATAGCAATAATGGAATTTTTGACCTTAATCATACCATTTTTTTGTTCTTTTTTCTATGAAAAAATGAATAATTCCTATTGACCTATGTCTGACTCCTAGCTTTATAGTAAAGAGTGTTTAATTTATAATAATATCGATAAGGAGGGGTAACATGAAAAATATTTCCCGTAGAGACTTTATAAAGGGTGCTCTAGCTGGAACCGCTTCTGTGGCGGCTGTTGGTATTTTAGGAGGGTGTGCTGCAGATGCGGATACTTCCAATGCATCTTCTACAGCAGAAAACACGATAGGAGAAAGTACTACCATAGCAACTACTGCTGCACAAAGTCAGCCGACATCGTCAGAAGGTAGTCTGTACATACCAGGTACTTATAGTTCCAAAGTCGATGGAAAGGCTGGCCCAATTATTGTTGAATTGACCTTTGATGAAAGCAAGATTACAGATGCAGTTTTAGATGTATCACGTGAAGACCCGCCTGGTTATGGCAAAGAAGAGCTGGCTGATGAATTTAAGAAAGCTATTTTAGATGCACAGAGTGCTGAACTTGGCGATGCAGTTTCTGGTGCCACCATTACCAGAACAGCTATATCAAAAGCTGTTGCCAACTGTATTGCCCAGGCCAAGGGCGAAATTCCCATTGAGGTTATTACAGATGAAGAAGATGAAAATGATGGTGACTGGTTGGGAACAGAACCTGAAATAAATGACAGTGAGATTACAGCTACCTATGATACAGAAATTTTGGTCATTGGCTGTGGAACAGGAGGCATGTTTACGATTGCGGCTGCAGCTGAGGAAGGTGCCAAAGTCATTGGCATTGACCGTTTCCCTACTGGCGTGGGAATTCGAGACGACTTAGGCGCTATTAACTCACGCTATCAAAAAGAATGGGGCACCAATATCAATAAATTTGACTATATTACTATGGCCACCCAATATGCTGCAGGGCATATCAATCAGGACTTAGTTCGCCTATTCTGCGATGAGTCTGGTGCCGCTATTGACTGGTATGGAGACCGTCTGGCTGAACGAGGAGTTGAACTGTGGCATGAGTCTGGCGATTCCAAAGATGAATCACGATATGAGCATTTTGCCACTGGTCATTCTCCCAGATGGACAGGCAGTGATGATGGCAATGGCAATCCTTTAGACGGCAATATTATTCTGTATGATTATGCCACCAACTTAGGGGCTCAGTTTGACTATAATACAAAAATGGTCAAGCTTGTCAAGGACAATGGCCGTGTTACTGGTTGCATCGCCGAAAACCCAGAAGGAAAATATGTAAAATATACTGCTAGCAAGGGTGTAGTAGTCTGCACAGGTGGCTATTCTCTCAATTATCAGATGATGGAGGCATTACAGCCTTGGAATTTGCGGATTATTGGCCGTAATGGTTCGGAACCAGGTGCCTTTGGCGATGGAATCAAGGCTTGTCTGTGGGCTGGCGCCAAAATGGATGAAACCCATTCCATGATGATGTTTGACCGCTGTGCTTTACGCCCAGACCAGGAAACCGGAGCTGAAACTGCCAAATCTGGCGATAACGGCTTCTTCTGGATGGGTTCTCAACCTTGGTTAAAGGTAAATGCTGATGGAAAGAGATTTTTTAATGAATCTGGCACTTATGAGGGTATTCTTCATGCCGACGAATATCAGAAAGGTCATTGCCATTATACCTTGTTTGACAGCAACTGGACTACCTATGCTCAGCAGTTTCAGATGCATGGCTGCTCTCGTCTGTATCCTTTTGAAAATGGAGCTGACCCTAATATTCCTTATCAAGCTATCGAGGAAGGGATGCTGCCTGGTCTGATTGAAAGTGGATTTGTCTTCCAGGCAGATACTATTGAAGAATTAGCCCAAAAGCTGGGACTTCCTGCCTCAGAATTAAAGGCAACCGTTGAACACTACAACGAATTAGCCCATGCAGGAGAAGATACCGATTATGGCAAAGAATCGTTCCGGTTGACCCCAGTAGATACTGCTCCATTTTATGGGGCTAAAAATACAGGCTATGTACTTTGTACCATGGACGGTATTCAGATTGATACCAATATGAATGCCATTGATACAGAAGGCAATGTAATTCCTGGTCTCTATGTGGTAGGAAATGACAGTGGCTCCTATTTTGCTAACACTTATCCAAATCTTTCTACTGGAATGGCCTGCGGGCGGACTGTAACCTTTGGGCGTTTGGTAGGAAAATATCTGGCAAAGATGTAAAATTTAAAGGTTAGATGCCAATGAATTAACTGGCACAATGAGTTAAATTAACTGGTTGTGGTAGTTAAAGGTTGTAGGCAGAAGTAACCGCTAAATTTGATAGTCATAATTCCATATGAGGAAGCAGAGGGGCTGTTACAAAATGTAGTAATTCTACAATATATTGTAGAAATCTATCACTTTGCAACAGCCCCTTTTGCAACAATCCTTAACAAATACTATTGGATAGCTAATACCTTATAATCCTGGTCCTCCACAGCTTTTTTGAGCACATCATCTGCAATCTCTCCATTTAAAGTAACTACTGCTGTCCCTGCCTCATGGCTTACTGCTGCTTCTGTTACTTCTGGAAGAGCCTCTAAACATTTTTTTACTCTTGCCTCGCAATGTCCACACATCATTCCTTCAATCTCCATGGTCTTTTCCATGTTTAATTCCTCCTTTTTTATCATTTTGATTTTTTTATCTTTTCCTGCATCATGCATATGGAATAGATTCAACCTTAAAGCGTTAGTTACCACACAGAAGCTAGATAAGCTCATAGCCGCTGCTCCGAACATGGGATTCAGTTTCCAGCCAAAGATAGGATACCATATTCCTGCTGCTAATGGAATCCCCACTACATTATAGAAAAATGCCCAAAATAAATTTTCATGGATATTTTTAAGGGTTGCTCGACTTAAACGGATAGCTGCTGGAACATCACTTAACTGGCTTTTCATCAACACTACATCTGCTGCATCTATAGCAATATCAGTCCCTGCCCCAATGGCAATTCCAAGGTCTGCTCTAGTAAGAGCTGGCGCATCATTGATTCCATCACCTACCATTGCCACTTTGCCTTTTTTCTTCAATGACCGAATGACACTCTCCTTGCCGTCTGGAAGAACACCTGCAATTACTTCATCTACACCTGCCTGCTTTCCGATAGCTCTAGCTGTCCTTTCATTGTCTCCTGTCAACATTACTACATGGATACCCATATTTTGCAGTTGCTTGACTGCTTGAGGACTATCCTCTTTTATTACATCTGCCACAGCAATAATACCCATAAGATGACCATCTCTGGCAAAAAATAAGGGGGTCTTTCCTTCCTCTGCCAATCTCTGAGACTGTTTTTGCATTTCCTCAGAAATTTCAGCCTGGGTGCTGATAAATGTAAAATTGCCACCTACAAGCCTTCTGCCTTCTAGTACTGCCGACAATCCATTGCCAGGTAACGCCTGAAATTCTTCTACTTCTGGAACCTTAATTTCCAACTCCCCAGCCTTTTGGAGAACTGCTCTGGCCAATGGATGTTCACTTTTCTTTTCCAATGCAAAAGCATTTGTGAGAAGTTCTTCCTCGGTTATTCCCTCAGTAGGCAATAAATCTGTCACTTTGGGTTCTCCACTGGTAATGGTTCCTGTTTTGTCAAGGGCCACAACCTGTACTTTTCCTGCTTCTTCCAATGATACAGCTGTTTTAAACAAGATTCCGTTCTTTGCTCCCATACCATTTCCTACCATAATAGCCACTGGAGTAGCTAAACCAAGAGCGCAGGGACAACTGATAACTAACACAGAAATTCCTCTAGCCAATGCAAATCCAATTCCCTGTCCTGCTAAAAGCCATACTGCCATAGTAACCAATGATATTGCAATCACAGTAGGGACAAATATTCCTGATACCTTATCCGCTACCTTGGCAATCGGTGCTTTTGTGGCTGCTGCATCACTAACCATCTGGATAATCTGAGATAAAGTTGTATCTTCTCCTACTCTAGTAGCTTGGCAGCGGATAAATCCTGACTGATTTACGGTAGCTGCTGACACTTTATCCCCTTGTGCTTTATCTACAGGGATACTTTCTCCTGTCAATGCAGATTCATTGATTGCACTGCTTCCTTCCAGCACTACACCGTCCACAGGAATATTTTCACCAGGACGCACTACAAAAATGTCTCCTTTTTTTACCTGTTCTATAGGAACTGTCTTTTCTATTCCATCTTCTACAATCGTGGCCGTCTTGGGTGCCAGCTTCATCAGACTTTTTAAAGCATCTGTAGTTCTTCCCTTCGATTTGGCCTCCAGCATCTTTCCGACGGTGATGAGTGTCAAAATCATAGCTGCAGATTCAAAATAAAATTCATGCATATAGCTCATGACTCCAGCCATATCTCCCTTCATCTGGGCATCTGTCATGGCAAACAAAGCATAGGTGCTGTAGACAAAAGAAGCTCCTGAGCCCAAAGCTACCAAAGTATCCATATTCGGGGCTTTATGCCAAAGGCTTTTAAAACCACTGATAAAAAACTTCTGGTTAATAACCATAACAATCACAGTCAGAAGAAGCTGCAAAAGTCCCATAGCTACATGATTTCCCTCTATAAAAGAAGGAACTGGCCAATTCCACATCATATGTCCCATGGAAATGTACATCAATACTGCTAAAAATCCTACTGATGAAATTAATCTCTGTTTTAAGACAGGAGTTTCCCTATCTTTGAGCAGTTCCTCTCCTTCTGTCGTTGAATGACTCTGGTTTTGAGCAGCAGCTCCTTTTAGAGAAGCACCATATCCTGCTTCTTCTACTGCTGATATAATCGCCTGAGCCGAAGCATTTCCTTCTACTCCCATGGAATTTGTCAAAAGACTTACCGAGCAGGAAGACACTCCTGGCACTTTAGATACTGCCTTTTCCACACGAGTACTACAGGCAGCGCAGCTCATACCTGTTACTGTATATTGTTCCATACTAATATGTTTACCTCCTTTTATTTCTAAGAGTTCTTGAAACTCTCTATTTTTGCCTTACCATTTTCAGTTTTTTTGAAGTTGAATATCTGTCACAGAAAAACCTGCTTTTTCTATTGCTGCTTTCAATTCATTGTCATCAATCATATATTCTAAGGATACAATAGCAATCTGTTTTTTTAAGTTCACGTTTGCTGCTACTCCATCAATCTGGTTAAGTTGTCTTTCTACGCTGTTTTTGCAGTTCTGACAATGCATTCCTTCAATAGTAATAATCTTTTCTGCCATTTTCTTATTCTTTAAGGTCTTTTTTCTTGCTTTTGGCACACTTCCTCCGCAGCACCCACCTTGACCTTTCATATGCTTTATCGTTGTCCGCACTCCAAAAAACAAACCAACTAGTACAATAAGAATAATTACCAAATCTCCCATAGTTTGCTTCCCTTCTGCTTGTAAGAATATTCTCTTGCAAAATCAAAGTTTTTTCTAACAGTGATAAATCTGCCTATCTAAATTTACTAATTCTGATAAGACTGCTTTTATCTGTAAGCTATTTCATCAATTTCTGTAAAGTCAATACTAGTTCGTCAATGGTTTCCTCTTTTCCTTCCCTAATGTCTTTAGCGACACAGGTACGGATATGATTGGCAAGCAGCACCTTGTTAAAGCTGTTTAACGCCGCATTGACAGCAGCAACCTGTACTAAGATATCTGTACAATAGACATCTTTTTCTACCATCCCTTTAATTCCTCGAATCTGCCCTTCAATTCTGTTTAAACGATGAATTAAATCTTTATATTCCTTGTCTGAGCGCTCTTTAATCTTGTGACAACACTGACATTGCTCATCTTGTTCCTTTTCCATAGAAACTCCCCCTTATATTTATTGAGAATTTTCAAAAATCCTTTTGAGATTGTTTTTTCTTTTCTTGATTCATTATATACCCCTATAGGGTATATTGCAAGCATTATTTTTTTCATTAAAAATTTTTTTATTTTGATTCTTATCAAAAGGAGGAAGAAATACCAACTCCAGACGGTTCCGGTTCTCTTTCATGAATCCTTTCAGAAGCTTTGCATGGTGAATTTTTGCATTGTCCAGAATCATGACAGTCTTTCCATGCGGATACCGGGAAAGTACATTTTTCAGAAACTGCAGAAACACTTCTGCATCATATTTCTGGTGTTCTTCCACATAAACGTTGTCTGTCTCATAATTCAGACAGCCAACCAGTTTTACTCCCTCATGCTTTCCATAAGTTGGTATGACCCACTGTCTCCCGCTTTTGGATCTCAAATACCTTTTCATTGGCTCTAAAGCACGGAAATCGGTTTGCTTTCTCACTATTAGTCTGAATGTGACAGCAAATCAGGTTATAATCTGCCGTTTTGCCGCTTTTTAACACCAGAAATATGTGATCAACATTCCATCCGTATTTACTGTCTCTGTCATTGTAAGCAGTTTTCGCAATCTCACGTCCGGTAAAATCAATCGCCTTCTGCCTTTTTCCAAATTGTTTCACCCACAATCGCATGGCCGTTTCTTTGTTTAAATCCATAGGTTTCTTCATATACCGCACTTCCCCTTCCAGTGAAATGAAAAGTATAAACAGCTTGACTAAGGATTGCCAGTCATCTTTTTACATATACAAAAAGGAATAAGATTTCCTGCCTCCAATGTAACATATTTCGTGGATTGCAGCAATAAGTACGATTATCCTAAAACAACTCGAAAACAGCTTTGACAGTAAAATATATCAACATTTCAATTAAGATTCCCCATCCTTCGACGAAATATAAAATAACGGGAATTATTCAGCCATCCAACAAATATTTCACAGCATTGTCATACCCTGTTTATCTCAGTATACAGATAAACCATTTATGCAAATGTAAACACCGCAGATACAGCCAAATAAGAAAAGAGGAATTTTATGGGAATCTGGATGATCACTTCACTAAATATGTATACGAAAAATATGGAGATGTCAGCACGGTGGCAGGAAAGGAAGGCAACGGGGGATTATGCTCCGGATGAGCCCGCATCTGTGGCTCATTCCTTTCAGAACAAAATAGAAGAGGACGATCCTCGGCCTGAACGTTCCGAGAAGATGGAGATGGACATTGAGATAAAACTGAATGCTGGGAAAAGACTCAGCGCTGAAGAGATGCTCTATTTGAAAGCATATGCCCCGACTACCTACCAGAAAGCCAAAACGATTTTAGAGGAACGAAAGGCTTACGAGAAAGCATTGCAATCCTGTCAGACTAAGGATGAGGTAGAGCAGCTGAAAGCCCGATACGCATCAGCGGCTGTGGAACGGATCCGGGCAATTCGGAAGACCCCTGGCCTTTCCAGCAGGAACAGGCGGGAACTGCTTAAAATGGAGCACATGAGAGCGGCAGCCCTTGACGACAGCATGCATGAGTTTGTCAAAAGCCAGGAATATGAAATGCTTCCTGAAGGGACGAAGACCCAGGAAGAAGGAAACATGAAAGAAAACGGAAAAGCCGGCCCCGGATTCATCATGAAATCTCTTCAGGATAAAAGTGACCGTCTGATCAAAGCAGCCGAAGAAGCGGAAGTATATGAAGCAGCAGAAAAGGATATGAAGCAGGAGAAAAAAGAGACCACAAAAGAAGTATTGGAAGACGACGCGGAAGAAGAAGGAAGCATCATGAGGGCCATTTTAGACGAGGAAGCCAGATGGTCTAAAGAAAACGAAGAAAATGCTGCTTCAGGCAATGCACCAGCGGAAGAAACTTTTACAAGCAGCCAGATAAACCAGGCAAAGGCTGCATATTTTGATGCTCAGGTATATACAATTTATGAGAGCGCCGCAAGAATCGACATTAAGAAATAAAACTTTCAAATGAAAAGGATTTGGAACGAATTATTGGAAAGATAGTGTAAAATAGTTTGTGTT
>DEPC01000009.1 GCA_002358555.1 Hungatella sp. UBA3402
AATTTATGGGTAATAAAAAGAATTGACTTTCCCTCAGATGTCAAATTTTTCATAATCTGCATCAACTCATCAATCTCCTGGGGAGTGAGTACTGCAGTAGGTTCATCAAAAATCATGATTTCATTATCCCGATACAGCATTTTCAAAATTTCCACTCTCTGCTGCATTCCTACAGTAATATCTGAAATCAATGCATCTGGGTCAATAAATAGGTTATATCGCTCACTTAAATCCATAATCTTTTTTCGGGCATCATCCATTTTTAGGAATCCATTTTTTACAGTCTCCATGCCCAATACGATATTCTGGAGTACTGTAAAATTATGTACCAATTTAAAATGCTGATGCACCATGCCGATTCCCAAAGCATTGGCATCCAATGGCCCTTTAATTTTTACTTCCTCGCCCTTTACCTTGATAACGCCTTCCTCTGGCTGGTACAATCCAAAGAGAACACTCATAAGCGTGGACTTGCCGGCGCCGTTTTCTCCTAAAAGAGCATGAATTTCGCCCTTTTTCAACTGAATTGTAATATCATCATTTGCAATGATTCCAGGAAACTTCTTTGTGATGTGAAGCATTTCAATAACATAATCCATCAGGTTTCCCCCTTATTTTGCAGAAATTAATAGAGTAGAGAGTTATCTCTACTGTTCGCTATGTGATTTATATCCAATACACCGCCTTAGCGGCATACTTCCTATGCATGGGGCTGCGCATAAAAGGGGCTGCTGCAAACCATATTGCATTAGCCCCTCCTGTATGTGTTGTTACTCTACATAATTGATGGTTGTTGCTGATACGGAAAGGTCAACAGTGGGGTTGATATTGTCAGCAGACGGCTGAACCAATTCAAACGCTCCGTCAACCAACTTCTTATAGATAGCATCATAATCTGCCTGTGTAAAGGTATTGAATTTGGATGTCTCCATAGGAAGTCCTACACCTTCGTTGGATACTGTGAATACACTTGTTTTGCCTCCTGGGAAGCTGCCATCATAAAATGCCTTGACTCCATCATATACAGAGTTAGACAGCAATTTCATAGCAGAGGTAATTACCGTATCGGATTCAAAGCTCTGGTCTACATCAACGCCAATCACTTTGGCTCCTTTTTCCTGAGCTGCTGCCATAACAGAATTTCCTACTGCACCACCACAGCCAAAGACTACTTCTGTTCCATTCTGATACCAGGAAGCTGCCATGGACTGAGCCTCAGGAGTAGCTGCAAATGCACCTGTGTAAGTATACATTACCTCAATACCGTTGATACCAAGTTCAGTAGCAGCAGCTTCAGCTCCTTCAATAAATCCATAGCCAAAGCGGATAACTGCTGGAACTGCCATGCCACCCATAAAACCAAGCTTCGTATATCCATCTTTTACAGCCGCATACCCAGCTAAAAATCCAGCCTGGTCTTCCTGGAACAGAATCGGCATTACATTTTCATTGGTTCGGTATTCTGAATAATCGCCGCTATGAGGTTCTCCATCTAAAAGGATAAATTTGACATCTGTGTATTGGTCCTGTGCCAAATAAACTGGTTCTTCAAATAAGAAACCTGGACATACAACCAACTTTGCTCCACCCTCTACTGCTAGTCCAATAGTCTCCAGATAAGAATCTGTGGTTCCCTCTTGAGGTTGATAATACTTATAAGAAATTCCATTTTCCTCTGCATATTTGGTCATACCTTCCCATGCACCTTGGTTGAAAGACTTGTCATCAATCGTTCCAAGGTCAGTAACCAATGCCAGTTCAAAACCACCATCAGATGAACCACTAGATGATTGGTCTGATCCTCCATCAGCCGCTGGAGCTTGAGCAGATGTCTCTGTGTTGCCTCCTCCACCACCGCAAGCTGTCAGTCCTGCAGTCATGGCTGCTGCCATAAGTACTGCTAAGATTCTTTTTTTCATTGTGTTTCCTCCTTGTGTTTATGCTGGAATTCCCAGCTAATTTGTCATCAGCCCTTGAGCTGTTTGACCTGTGCATCTATTCAGAATGCTTTTCTATTATACCATACTTTAAAAACTCTGCATAGACTTTCTAAAGTAACCATATAATATCAGTTCTGTCCCTTTTTATTGCTACCTTCCCTATGCTTGCGCATCAGTTCTTCAAATTTTGCCTCATCATATCCTATTTCTTGAAGTCTCTGCCTGCGTCGTTCTTTCCGCTGCTCCATCTCCATCTTTTCTTTTTTCTTCCTTTTTACTACTATGAAAATCACTGCACCAGTAAGAGCCACTGCACTGACAACAGCTGCCAAAATTCCTAACTGTTTTGAAGTCATCAAAAACCATTTGCCCTGACTATCTGGATTTTTCTGGTCTGACAAGGATTCATCTGGATTCTTCTCTGTTTCTTGATTTCCTCCTTCAACACGAGAATCCTCCTCTGCCTCTCGACTAGCTTGAGCTGCTGCCTCTTGAGCCGCCAGTTCTTCTTCCAATTTTAAATCATAAATATAGGCATTTCCAACAATTCGCTCTTTGTAAGTATATTGGAGCTGCCCTACAGCTGCAGGCGGATGTCCATCTGCTAGCTCTGTCACCAATGTTCTCTGAGCATCAGAAAATTGGGCTGTACTAGGAAGAGTTAGATAGGAATCCTCCAAACGTAACTGAGAAATAGAATATGTTGTTCCTCCCAGCTCCAGCTCTTCCTGTTCCTGAAGGAAGGTCTCTGAATTTTTTATAGATTCATTTTTAAAAGCGGAAAATCCGAAGTTGATTGTATTTTTTGCATCCAAATAATATTGAGGCTGACTTCCTTTCAAAATAACAGAGATAATCCTTCTTCCATCCCTCTCTGCATAAGTTACAAGAGTGTTTCCTGCTATAGAAGTCCAACCAGTTTTTCCTGCTGTTGCTCCTTGACAATAAAACTCGCTGCCTGTATCATCTGTCATGATGAGTTTGTGTTCCATACTAATATTCGCACCCTGAGGGTTATTGATAGTGGCTGGTATAGAATACCGTTTTGTAGAGCTAATTCTTAAAACATCTTCATTTTTAAATGCAGCAGATGCAATAAGTGCCATATCGTAGGCACTGACATATTGATTTTCATCATTCAAACCAGAAGGATTAGCAAATCTAGTCTCTTGTGGTGAGCATCCGATTTCTGCTATTTTCTGATTCATCATATTTACAAAGGCAGCTCGACTTCCAGCCACATGTTCTGCCAAAGCATTTGCTGACTGGTTACTGGATATCAGTAACATCAGATGAAGACAATCCTCCACAGAAAGTTTATCCCCTTCCTCCAAGGACAGCTTATTGCCAGCTCCTGCCTCTAAGTTGTACACAGCATCATGAGAAAATGTCACCATTTCGTCCATAGAACAGTTCTCTGCTACAACTAATGCAGTCAAAAGCTTTGTAATACTGGCTGGAGGATTCGATACATGGATTTGCTGTCCAAACAACACAGCACCTGAATCAGCATCGATAATGATTCCTGACCCCGCCATGACTTCCACATCACTTGGCCAATCCGGTTCTGCATAGGATGTTATGATTCCAAGATTAAGAATCAGTCCGACTATCATAAGAAAACTTGTGATTCTTTTTATCAAATGGTTCATAGACAATCCTCCATTCTTTCGTTATTTTTTAACCGTTTCCATATCTTCGCTGTTCTTGGTTTCTTTCTTATCTCTTAGCTGATTAAGCTCCTTTAAAATTCCGGTCACAATCATTGTCGCCATAATAAAAGTCAGCATATCAGCGATTGGCTGAGATATCTGAAGACCAAACAGGCCAAACATCTTTGGAAACAGTAATAGGGCAGGAATAAGAAATAATCCCTGTCGTCCCATAGCAACCAGAGATGCCCTGAATCCATAGCCAATGGATTGCGTCAACATATTGACCATGATTACCCAGGCCTGAAACGGCATAGTTAAAAGCTGCAGACGCAATGCCAATGTGCCAATCCGAATAACCTCAGCATCCTCTCGGCGAAAGGTAGCGATAATGGGTTTGCTGAATAGAAATCCAACCACACCAAAACAGCTCAACATGATTACAGCTACCTTTACACAGAACCAATAGGCATCTAATACTCTATCATACCGCTTTGCCCCAAAATTGAATCCACATACTGGCTGAAATCCCTGGCCAAATCCAATAAGACTGGAATTTACAAACATCATAAATCGGGAGACAATAGACATGGCAGCAATCGCTGGGTCCCCATAAGGAGCTGCCGCAAAATTCAAAACCACGGTTGCAACACTTGCTAACCCCTGCCTGCAAAAAGAGGGAAGTCCTGCATGGAGAATCTCCCCATACATATTTAAGCTGGGAGTAAACTTACTTATCTGGATGCTAATACAGCCTTTTTGTATATTGCATTGGTATAAAAGAATAGCAAAGCTGATTATCTGACTTACCATAGTTGCAATAGCTGCCCCAGAAATCCCCATATGAAATCCAAAAATCAAGATTGGGTCAAGAAACATATTGAGGATTCCTCCAGTGGTGATTCCAATCATGGCAAAGACTGCATTTCCTTGAGCACGCAAAATATTGTTCATGACAAATGATGTCAACATAAATGGTGCAGCAAACAGGATATATCTGGCATAATCTTGAGCATAGGGAGCTATGGTATCTGTAGCTCCAAGCAGATACACTATCTGTCTGGAAAACAGGGTGCCAAACACAGCAATCAATATTCCAATAATCCCTGCTGTAAAAAATGCTGTAGCTGCTGATTGAGAAGCAATATCTTCCTTTCGGTTTCCAAGCGACCTGGAAATATAATTTCCACTTCCCATTCCCAAAGTAAAACCAATTGCCTGTATCATAGCCATGGCAGAAAACATGATTCCCACAGCTCCAGATGCACTGGTTCCTATCTGACTTACAAAAAATGTATCTGCCATATTGTAGATAGAAGTAACCAGCATACTAATAATCGTAGGAACTGCCAGTTTAGGAATTAGTTTCTGCACAGGAGTGTCTATCATCTGTTTATATTTTTCTTCCTTTGTCATTGCCTTTGGCATAAGTATCTTTCCTCCCCAACAGAATTATGATTTAATTCAATACCCTGCGAACACTCAAAATGCTTCTGTAGGTGGCATTTCCCACTTTAATGCCTGTAGTCGGGGAACTGGCATGTACAATCTGGCCATTTCCGATATAAATTCCTACATGTCCAGAATAACAGATGATATCTCCTGGCTGAGCATTGGCATAATCTACCGCAGTTCCTGCAGAACGCTGGCCAGACGAGCTTCTGGGCAGTGATATTCCAAAATTCTTATATACACTCTGTACAAATCCTGAACAATCGGCCCCATTGGTTAAACTGGTGCCTCCATAGACATATGGGTTGCCAATAAACTGCATGGCATAATTTGCAACAGACTGACCACTTCCAGAACCTCCACTGCTGGCTGCCTTTGTCTCAGGAGCTTTTGTAGTAGATTCTGCTGTAGTTTGTTTCGCTGTAGTTGGCGCCAGCTCTCCTGCTGGGCCGTTCACATTGCCAGGAGCAAGGGCTACTTGATTTGGAGCATTGTCAGGAGCAAGAGCTTCCGAGCTTTCTATACTGCCAGGAACAGAAGGTACAGAATTTTGAGCTATCTGAACCGAATCTGGCAAACTTTCTTCTGGGTTTATGGCAATAATAGTAGAAGCTGCTTCATAACTTTCTTGAGCAATACTACTTGACTGAGCTGCCGCCGCAAGCCTGGCCGCCTCTGCTTGTCTTTTGCGCTGTTCCTCAGCAGCCTTTCTGGCTGCTTCTGCTTTCCGTCTAGCCTCTGCTTCTGCTAGACGAATCTGTTCATTTTTTCTGGCAATCGTTGCTGTATAAGCGGCTGCTTCCTGCTTCGCAATCTCCAACTGTTCATCAAAATTGGCAATCTCCGCCCTTTTTTTGGCAATGGTATCTTCCAATTCTCTTTGTTGAGCAGCATATTCAATCTGCATCCCCTCCATCTCAGCCTTTTCATTTTCAAGCTGAGCCTTATATTGTTTTACCTGAAGCTTAGTTTCCTGAAATTCAATGAGTTTATTTCGGTCATAGGTATAAAGTGCTTCTATGTATTCGCTCTTATTTAAAAGCTCTGTCATACTCTTTACCTGAAGAAGAATATCTAAATATTCGGTATCTCCTCGCTCATACATATATTTGATTCTCTTCTTCATCGCATCGTATTGTTGTTCTTCCCTAGTCTTAGCTGCATCGTATTCTCCCTGAGCTTCTCGAATTTGTCCATTTTTATATTCAATATCTGCCTCCAGCAAAGAAATATCTGCAATCAGGGTTGATAATTCACTGCTAAGAGTCACTACCTCTGATTCAGCACTGTCAATTTTTTGCTGAGCCTCATTAGCTTTTTTGTTAGCTTCCTCAAGCTTTTGCTGAGCTTCCCTTTTTTCCTTCTCAGCTTGTGACACAGATGTTGCAAAGGTTGACATAGGCTGAACCCACAATAAAGCTCCTGCCAGCAATAAACAGACAGCCCTGTTTTTTCTAAGTTTATGTTGCTTACTTCTTTTTTGTCTGTTTTTCATGTATTACGATTCTCCTCATCAGCCTCCAGAGCCATTTCATAGGGAGCTGCATGTTATTCTAAAATGTACTTTAAAAATCAATGGTTCTTGGTGGTTCCCTTCTTATATACCTCCGAAAACTATAACAAAGGTCAAAATAAGTAGCTTCCTCTGTCTCTAAGTCCATAATCCATTCAGAGTCCTTATCCAAATTCGGAAAATGGGCATCCGCTTCATAGACATAATCAATATAAGTTATATGGGCTATATGACAATAAGGCAGAAAAGCTTTATAAATTTCTTCTCCTCCTGCCACAAAAATATCATCAGAATGATAGTCAGAAACTGCCCTTAATGCATCTTCTACACTGGTAACACAGATAGCACCCTTTATTTGATAGTCAGGATTTCGGGACAGGACGATGGTGTTTCTTCCATGTAATGGCTTTCCTCCTGGCAGACTTTCTAAGGTCTTTCGCCCCATAATCACTGTTTTTCCCAAGGTTTCTTCCCGAAACAATGTTTGGTCCTGAGGGATGCTTACTAAAAGCATCCCATTTTTTCCAATTCCCCAGTTTTTATCAACTGCAGCAATGATATTCATATCTAACCTCTCACAAACCTATTGGAATTGTTATCCTTATCATTTTACTATCCAACAATAAGTTCCTTGGCATAGGGAAGTTCCTCTATCCATCTGCAGAATGTATGCCATTCTTCCAACTTATGTTCTTTTCTGGCATAGTATATATTTACTAAGGTTTCATAGTTTAAAGTACAGGTCCTAAGCTGATTATAGCTGGAAGGCAGCAATTGAATTAGGTCATACCAATCCTCTTTTCTTTTTTCTGTTACAAACCGCTGCCGGATCTCCTCTAATTCTGCTATTATGTTTTCCATAATTGCAAGACCCCTTTTTGTCAGATGGTCATGGCTGAAATCTTCCAATTCAAAGGGTTTGCTATGGATACGATGCATGGTACTGGTAGAATTAGCCACAGTAGCTACTTTATAAGTATCATACTCCTTCCACCAGTAAATAGGAGCTGTGATATCCACAGACACAAAAATCTGCCGGATAAATTTTCTATGGTCGCTGCCCGCTTTTCTCAATCTCATAGCCAAGTCCAAATCATTGGGGCCTAGACAGTAATCTCCATTTTCATCATATTCACTGTCCATCCGTTGCCAACTGTTCATAGGATTCCTGGCTCCCCGCATAGCATTTTCCAGATTTAAAACACTGGTGCGCTCCAGTCGTATCATAAGTTATCTTCCTTTTTCTTTTTTGCTGCTATCAGTATACTTCACTTTGGGATAATTTTAAAGCATTTTTATCAATTCTGCAAGGTATCTTTTAAGGCCTCCTGTTTCAGTTCCCGTTTTCGTTTTGTCATCAGCCCGCCAATTCTTCCACTTTCTTTTGCTGTTAAGCTTCTCCATCCATTCTCTAGAACCTTATCACTGAGTCCTAATTCTGTGGCAATCTCAAACTTCAGTAAGTCCTCCGGTGTTTTTAAACTAGATGGGTCAAATGGTTTATCGTTCTTCTTTTTTGACATGATAACAGGTACACTCCTTTCTTTCATTCGTTAAGAGTATACCCGTTTCCTTGTTGCCTATTCGATTTGCTGACCACATCATCAGTTCTCTTATACAGTTAGATTTCTCAGCCATTTCTTTTGCCTATACCTCCAATATCCAATGATAGCTTTATAGACTTCCTCTAGCATCACCATTCCATATACAATATGGATTGGCTGCTTTAACACTAGCCCCCCAAAGAAAGCTAAAGGAATTCCAATAAACCATACACCACTGGTATCAATAAAAAGACACATAGCCGTATCTCCGCCACTTCTGAGAACTCCTACCACATTTACATAGTTAAACATCTTAAATGGCATAAATAATGCAAATATGATAATACAGAGGCTGACAGACATTGCCACCTCGTCAGAAATTCCTGGCTGATATAAAGAAATAAAATTCCACCTCATACCAACACAGAACAAAGCAGTTGCCACGGTCAACAGAAATTGAAGAATAAAAAAGTTTTTAGCATAAGTAGCTGCCCGCTTTAGTTTTCCTGCCCCCATCTCATTTCCGAGAATGACTGCAGTGGCAGCACTCAATCCTTGGAACAAGACTACCACAATATCCTGGATAGTAGTGGCTATCGTGATGGCTGCAACTGCCTCATCTCCCATCCTTCCATATGCCATAGAATATATGGTAGTACCTAACCCCCACATAAATTCATTAAAGATTACAGGGAGTGCAGTCACAAAAAATTTCTTCAAAAATTCCTTCGGCCATCCAAGAAATTCCCGCACACGACAGGCCAGAGGAGTTTTTCCAAAATAGACAACTCCTAAAATGGACAGCACCTCCACCACTCTTGCAATTAGAGTTGCCAATGCTGCTCCCACTACCCCCATGGCTGGTGCTCCAAATTTTCCAAATATGAAAATATAATTAAAACAAATATTGATGACAATGGTAATGCAACTGATAATTACTGGTTCTTTTACTCGATTTACTGCTCGCAGCATACCTACATAGGTATTGGTAATTGCTGTACAGGGATAGGAAAATGCAACTACTGCCAGATAAGCAGCACCCATCTGAATGCTAGCTTTACTGGTGGTAAATATCCTCATCATCATCTGTGGCTGTAAACAGGCAGGAACCATAAATAAGATGGAAGCAGCCACTGCCAATGTCAGAGCAATCCCTAACACCTTTCGGATATTCTTTACATCCTGTGTTCCCCAATACTGAGCAGCCAAAATTCCTGAGCCACTGTTCACTCCAAAAACCAAGAGAGTAAACACGAAAAAAACTTTGTTGGCCAATCCTACAGAAGCAATGGCTGTAGAACCTAAGCTTCCAATCATAAGGTTGTCCACTAGATTTACTACGGTATTCAACATTCCCTGCATAGCTACTGGCAAAGCAATCATCACTGTCTTTTTCAGAAAGCTACTGTCACAAAACATTTCCTTTGTATCATTTATTATCTGAATCATCCTCAATCCTTTCGCAAAATTCCTCCAAAATCTTAGTAGCTTTTACAGAATGAATCATCTTATTTTCAACACTAAGAATCTTAAATTGATATCCATTATATTCCACTTCTAGGTCTTCATCTTCATTTGGAATTCGATTCAGTTTAGAAATGAGGAATCCATTGATAGTGTCATAGGCATCCCTTTCTTCTTCTGTAAATTCGATTCCCAGAGCATCTGCTGTCTCTTCCAGAGGCGCCATACCATTTAAGACAAATCCATCCTCTACACTGGTTATATATTCTTCTTCTGCATCATATTCATCTAAAATATTTCCTACAATTTCTTCTAGAATGTCCTCCATAGTGACAATCCCTGCTGTCTGCCCATACTCATCTACCACAATCTCCATATGAATCTTCTGAGACTGCATTTCTCGAAATAGGGAGTCAATATTTCGGGTTTCAGGAATAAAATGGGGTTTACGCAAAAGTCCTGGAATCGTTCCCACTGCTCTGGTTCTCCAACCTGGTATTTCTGCATAAATTACAGCATCCTTCATATGTAAAACTCCAATAATATCATTGATATCCTTCTCATAAACTGGATATCGAGAATTCTTTCCTTCTTTTAGGATAAATCTAATAACCTCCCCCAGAGGTTTTTTGGCATCTATGGATACAATATTGACTCTGTGAGTCATAATGTCTTTGGCTTCTTTGTCATTCATCTGAAAGATATTGGTAATCATCTCTGCCTCATTAGCTTCGAGAACACCTTGTTCATGACCTTCATTGACCATAGACATAATCTCTTCTTCTGTTACATTATCCTCACTTGCATCCATATCAATTCCAAATAGCTTTAATACTCCATAAGAAAGTCCCGTCACTAGCCAGATAAATGGTATCAACACAATTACTGCTGTGGTAATAAAGGGTAAAAGATTGTATGCCCATTTCTCTGGTTCTCTGGCAGCACAGTTTTTAGGGATAATTACTCCAAAGCTGACCAAACACACCAGCATCAGAAGTCCAATCACTGCTACACTGATAACCCTCAAAATAGAACCTTCTAATATTCTAGTCTGCCAGATAACTTGCTCCATTTTCTGGCTCCACTGTTTTAAGATATAAGCTCCAATTACCATTCCTGCAGTATTGGATACAATCTGTATGGAATTTACAACCCTAGCTGGCTGACTTTTAATTTGAAGGAGTCTTTCGGCCTTTTTATTGCCATTCTCCTTCTCATGCTCTAAATTCCCCTCGTTTAAATTTCGTGCTGCTGCCGTAAATCCATAAAAAGCAGCCTCCAACAAAATAAATGCCCAAAATAATAAAATACTAAATGGCCAATACCCATCGTCCATGAACTTCTCCACAATACTCCTTCTTTTGTAAATTTACTGTAAAAATCTCACAGTCTGACATGAAACAGCATAAAAATGCGGCAACAAATTGTCGTCTTACGCATTTTCTGTATATTCGCTGAAGATTTACAGTAAATCCCTATTTTTCTATGGTATTGTCTGTAAAGCAGACACAGGGGTTTACTGTACAGATTTTTATATATTTCGTCAATCGCAGACTATGTAGGTAGCTCCAGACTTACCATCAGGGCATAGTCCACTTTTCTTTGCAGTTCTTCGTCAATATGGCAGATTTTCTCTTTTAGCCTCTGTTTATCAATCGTCCTAAGTTGTTCCAGAAGAATTACAGAATCTTTTACCATATCACATCTTCTGGTATCCAGTTCTACATGAGTAGGCAGCTTGGCCTTATTCATCTTGGAAGTAATGGCTGCACAGATTACGGTAGGACTATGCCTGTTTCCTACATCGTTCTGTATAATCAGTACTGGACGGACTCCTCCTTGCTCAGAGCCTACCACTGGTCTTAAATCTGCATAATAAATATCCCCTCGTCTTATAATCACATCTTCACACTCCGTCAATCAAGTTCTTAACTCTAGTATTAACCTGTTTGCGGCGGCATATTCATACCTATTATGATTATTATATTCTCTTCTCTCTTTCTGAGTGCCTGACTTTGAGCATATTTATATAAAATCTTCATAAAAATCTTCAAAATAATCCTTTTTGCCAATCACAATTCCCTTTTTTATGTAAATGCGAGGAACTCTTTTACCGATATTGCATACAATTTCATAATGGAAGCCATCTCCTATCTTGGCCATCTCCTCTGCTGTAATTACTTGTTTGCCATCACGTCCGATAAGAGTCACCTCATCATCTTGTGAAACTCCTGGAATTCCTGTGACATCTACCATCATCTGGTCCATACAAACTCTGCCCAAAATAGGTGCAACCTCGCCTCTAATAAGGACATTACCTTTTCCAGATAAGCTTCTGGGATAACCATCTCCATACCCAACAGGAATTGTGGCAATTATCATAGGTTTCTTTGCAATAAAAGTGCCACCATAGCTAACTGCTGTTCCTGCCTGAATTTCCTTGATATAAGTGATATAGCTTTTTAATTCCATAGCTGGCTTTAATGCTATTTGCTCCTTGTTCACCTCGTCAGAAGGATACATCCCATAGATAGAAATACCTGCTCGAACCATATCACAGTTGGCTTCTTTCATATCAACAATTCCTGCACTGTTAGAAATATGCTTTATGGGGATACAAACTCCCCTCTCCTCAACCATTTTAATAAAATCAAGATATTGCGCAAGTTGTCTATAGGCAGAGGATTTATCTGACTCATCAGCCTTTGCAAAATGGGTAAACATCCCTTCCACACAGATTCCTGGCATCTTGCTGATTCTTGCAACCAAGTCTGCTGAGTCTCTACAAGGGTACATACCAATACGACTCATGCCTGTGTCTACTGCCAGATGAATATAAGCAGTTTTTCCCAATCGTATAGCGTCTTCTGACAATGCCAAAGCCTGCTTTTTTTCAAATACTGCAGAACGTATTCCATAGTTTACCAGTTCTTCGTTATGACTCTCATGAGTTACTCCCAAAACCAAAATTGGCTTTTGTATCCCATGCTTTTGAAGGTTTCTGGCTTCCTGGACAGTCGCCACACCATAGCTTGTCACATATGGTCCAATCGTTTTGGCAATTGGCACTGCCCCATGACCATATCCATCTGCTTTCACTACCCCCATGATGCTGGTGCCTTCTTTTACATTTGCCTTCATGACTTTCATATTTTCTTCTATTATATCTAGGTCAACACAAGCATACACTCTTGTATAAGGTCTTTTTGTCTCTTGTTCCACCATTTTTTCACTCTTTCTCTCCCTGTCCATTGCTGTCTGATAGAATAGTTCCAATTTCTCTGGCCAATTCTCTGGCCAGAAGTCCATTTTGCCCATGCCTTTGTTGATAGTTATCTCCTGCCAGTCCATGGATATAAACTCCCAGAATTGTTCCATCAAAAAGTTCCATTCCCTGTGCCACCAGCCCTGCAATTGTTCCAGCCAACACATCTCCAGAACCTGCCTTTGCCATGCAATTATTTCCGCTGGAATTTACATAACATTGCCCTTCTCGGTTGGTAACTATGGTAGCTGCATCCTTGAGAGCACAGATAATTCCATGGTTTATACTATAATCCAAAGCAGTATTTATTAAATCTGTCTGAATCTTGGCAATCATTTTCCCTGTCAATCGCGACATCTCTCCAAGATGGGGAGTGATAATAATATTTTCGGTATAATATTGTTCAAGACTTGGACAGACAGCAATCGTATTCAGTGCATCTGCATCTAAAATAATTGGCACATAGGCACTTGTGAGAACAGACTTTACAAGGGATTTCACATATGGTTCCTGCCCAAGACCAGGTCCAAGTACAATCACATCAGCCCAAGCATATTCCTTTTCCATCCTTTTTTCCCAAGAAAATAATTCTAAAGATATCCCATCATTACTATCTTCTATCAGCTCTTTTGGACTATAAATAGTCAAAATAGCTTCTGGAAGCAGTTGCTGTAAAATCTGTCTGTTTTCTTCCACAGTTAGAATCTTGACCAACCCAGCTCCTGTCCGATAGGCAGCCAAACCTGCAAGATAGGCAGCTCCTGCCATACCCTTAGAGCCAGCAATCAGCAGCACTTTACCAAAGCTTCCTTTATTGCTGTAAGATGGTCTTTGAGGAAATCTCCACAAATCTTCATCATTATAAGTCCAAGCAAATGGTTTGACCTGTTTTAGACTGAGCTCTGGAAAGCCAATATCTTCTACTATCACTTGACCACAATAATTTCTTCCTGGATACAAAATACTTCCCAATTTCTCATAACCAAAGGTAACTGTCACATCTGCTTTTACTGCAATGCCCATCACCTGAGCTGTGGTGCTGTGAATACCAGAAGGAAGGTCTATTGCCACTATGGATGCCCAAGATCTCTCCGCTATCATCTCAAGAACTTCTCGGTATTCTCCCTCTACATTTCTTGTAAGCCCTACACCAAAGACTCCATCAATAATCACTTCACATGTTCCAGGAAGAAAATCTCTCCATTCCACGATAGTAATTCCTAACTTTTCTGCAATCTCTTTCTGAGTATGAAACTCTTTTGTTCCCCGCGTCGGCTCTCCTGCTATTATCACAGTGACAGAATATCCCTTGAGAAATAATATTCTGGCAGCAGCAATTCCATCTGCTCCATTATTGCCAGTTCCACAGACTGCCCAGATATGGTCTGTCTTTTTTCCAAGCTGTTCTACCTCCCGAGCCACAGCGATAGCAGCTCGCTCCATCAAAACTAGAGAAGGAATTCCTATGGTCTGAATCGTATATTGGTCAACCTGTTTCATCTGTTTGCCTGTCACCAAGTATCTCATTTTCATACCTTCCTTTCTTCTCCACTGCTTTCAAATCCCTCTGCTACAGCCATTGCTGTCGCATATTCCTTAGTATTTGTAATAGAGATATGAACTATCTCAACACCCAATTCTTTAGCAAGTTCTCTTGCTCTGCCCCAAAGTTTGATATAAGGTTTTCCCAATTTATCTCTCAGCACTTCAATCTCTTTTGGTCCAAAACCATAAAAGCCTGTTCCAAAACTTTTGGCAACTGCTTCTTTCACAGCAAAATTGCCCGCAAGACTGGACATATTTCCTCCGGCCTGCCGGCATTCCTCATCTGTATAGATTCGCGACAGAAAAGCCTGTTTCTTACAGGCTTTCCCAACACGCATAATTTCAATCATGTCTGTCCCAACACCAATAATCATATCATCTATCTTCTCTCTGACAGTCCTTTCTTATCTCCTTTTTCATCCTGAATTTTTGTTGTTCTCTGCTCCTCATCTTCCATGCTGCATATCCGGTAGGAAAGACGCATCAGACTTTCGGATAAATGGACATTTTCCACTACTACATCATCTGGCACAGTTAAATCAATATGGGCAAAATTCCAGATTCCTTTAATTCCTGCTACTACTAGGCGGTCGGCAATCTCAGGTGCTTTCGTCTTTGGAATGGTTAAAGCTGCAATCTGTACATCATGTTCTATAATAAAATCTTCCAGATTTTCCACTCCCATAATCTCTGCTCCTCTTACCACACGCCCAATTAGTCTTGGATTGATATCAAACATTCCTTTAATCATAAATCCACGACGTTCAAAATTAGCATAATTGGCGATTGCCTGACCTAAATTACCTGCCCCTATAATAATCAGGTTATGTTGTCGGTCAACCCCCATAATCTTAGCAATCTCCATATACAAATATTTTACATTGTACCCATACCCCTGCTGTCCGAATCCTCCAAAATTATTCAAGTCCTGGCGAATCTGAGAGGCAGTTACTTTCATTCTGACACTCAAATCATTGGAGGAGATACGCTCCACCCCTTCTTCTATCAGTTCGCCTAAATGTCTATAGTACCTTGGTAGTCTGGCAATCACTGCCTGTGATATCGGCCTTTCTTCCACGCCAAAATTCCTCTTTTCTATTAAATGCTAAGAGTATTATACTCATTTGTAAAATCAATGTCAAATTATTTCCAAATAAAGAACAATCTGCTATCAATATCAGGAAAAATAGTTTAGTCCTTATCAGCTAGACCAGTTCTTTCTTTGCGCCTCATTGCATATTTTTTCATTTTATATTATACTGTAGTAAATATGTTGCCATGAAACGACAAAAAGGAGACAAGACTATGATTTTATCCTGTAGCCATATATCCAAATCATTTGGAACCGATGTGATTTTGGATGATATATCCTTTCATATAGAAGATTACGAAAAAACAGCTATTGTAGGCATCAATGGAGCTGGCAAATCTACACTTTTAAAAATTATTGTAGGAGAATTGTCTGCTGACCAAGGTGAAATTACTCTCTCCAAAGGAAAAACCTTAGGCTATTTAGCCCAACATCAAGATTTGACCAGCCATCGCACAATCTATGAAGAATTGTTGGAAGTAAAACGCTCTGTACTTCAAATGGAAGAACGAATCCGCAGCCTAGAATTAGAGATGAAACACGCCAAAGGGGAACAATTAGAGAAAATGCTAGAAACCTATACCCGTCTAACCCATCAGTTTGAATTGGAAAATGGTTATAGCTGTCAGAGCGAAATTATTGGAGTGTTAAAGGGCCTTGGCTTTTCGGAAGAGGATTTTAAAAGAGAAATATCTACCCTCTCTGGAGGACAGAAAACAAGAGTTTCTCTAGGAAAATTACTGCTTTCAAAACCAGATATTATCCTTTTAGATGAACCGACAAATCATCTAGATATGGAGTCGATTGCCTGGCTGGAAACTTATCTTTTAAACTATAAGGGAGCTGTTATCATTGTAGCCCATGACCGCTACTTCCTGGACCGTGTAGTGACTAAAATTATAGAACTTGACCTTGGACATGGTTCTGTATTTCAAGGAAATTATTCTGTTTACAGTCAAAAAAAGGCCTTGGTCCGTCAAGCTCAGATGAAAGCTTATTTAAACCAGCAACAGGAAATCCGTCACCAGGAGGAGGTTATCGCTAAATTAAAATCTTTTAATCGGGAGAAATCTATCAAACGTGCGGAAAGCCGTGAAAAAATGCTGGCTAAAATAGAGGTTTTGGAGAAACCAACTGAAGTGAATGATGAGATGAATATTCGTTTAGAGCCAGATATTACAAGCGGCAATGATGTTCTTACCATAAAAAATTTAGGGAAATCTTTTGGACATAACCATCTTTTTTCCCATGTTGATATAGATATCAAACGAGGAGAGCGAGTAGCTGTTATCGGAAGCAATGGAACTGGTAAGACTACATTGTTAAAGATTATTAACCAGATGTTGCCTGCTGATACTGGAGAGATTACTTTTGGGACGAAGGTTCATATTGGCTATTATGACCAGGAACACCAAGTTCTTCATATGGAAAAAACTTTATTTGACGAACTTCAGGACACCTATCCTGATTTAAATAATACCAGAGTACGCAATATTCTAGCAGCATTCCTTTTTACAGGAGATGATGTATTTAAACGAATCGGAGACTTAAGTGGAGGGGAGCGAGGCAGAGTATCCTTGGCAAAATTGATGCTATCCAATGCAAATTTTCTGATACTGGACGAGCCTACTAACCATTTAGACATTACCTCCAAGGAAATCTTAGAACATGCATTAAACCAATACACAGGCACTGTACTCTATGTGTCCCATGACCGTTATTTTATCAACCAGACAGCCACCAGGATTTTAGAATTGACTGGAGAGACTTTTCTTAACTATATTGGGAACTATGACTATTATCTGGAGAAAAAGGAATTGATGAATAATCTCTATGGGACAGCAGACTCATCACAGTCTCCTTTTGCAACAGGGAGTGCAACTTCTTCTCTTCCATGGTCAAGCTTAAAGCCTTCTTTTGAGACTACATCTGGGCAGGAATCTTCTAGCATAAAGCAGGACTGGAAGGCTAAGAAAGAGGAGCAGGCTAGGCAGCGCAAAAAACAGAACGACTTAAAAAAGACAGAGGAAGAAATTTCATCCCTAGAAGAACAGGACTCTGCTTTAGATAAGCAACTCATGAAACCAGAAATTGCTTCTGATGTGGGAAAGCTTATGGAAATTCATAAAGAAAAAGAAGCATTAAAAGAGCGTTTAGAACAATTATATGAAATTTGGGAAACCTTGGCGCAGGAAATATAAGCCCCAAGGTTTCAAAAGTCTATTCATTTTTCCTACTTAACAATAGTAAATTGGTTGTAAATTGTAACAGATTGTTTGTTAAGAAGAAAGAAGGAGGGCATTCGCCCCACCGCCAAAAGGAAGTGGGAGGAGCCTACGACAACAGAAAGGATTTTATTTATGAATAAAAAGCGGATAGCTGCGGTAATCGCTCTAGTTTTTATCAGTCTTTTATACTTGGCAACCCTTATCCTGGCTTTTATAGACAGTCCCTTCTCTCGAAGCTGCCTTATGGCAGCTCTATTCTGCACGATTGTAATACCAGCAATTTTATATGGTTATCTGACTTTGATGGGTCATTTCTCAGATAGGAAACAAAAACTTGAGGAGGCTGGAGAGGAATCTTGTGAAAACAAATTTTAACAATGATATCCCATTCCACAAATAGCAATCATCCTTTCGTCCTCTTTAGAATCACCCACAGCTACAACCTCTGCTGGTGAAATTCCCAACCAGTGACATATTTTTTTCACTCCTCCTGCCTTATCTATCCCATCAGCTATCAATTCCAGACAATGTCCTTCCACAAAGCTGTGAACCAAAGGTTTTCCTATCCTTTGCTTTCTACATTCTTCTATCAACATCTGGACTTGATCTTCTTTCCATGGCAGACTCCTTGGCCGCACCAGAGTAATCTTATAGATATTTTCTTTGGTTCCATAAATAAGAATCCGATAATGGAGGCTTTTCTGATACTGTTTTACCACAGAAAGACATGTTCTATTCAAATAAGAAAACGCTTCTCTTTTGCTCTGGCTTGACTTCACAACTACATGAGCGCCTCCAGCGAAAACTCCCCCTTGGAATAAAGACCAGGCTTTTTGGCATCGTCTGTAAGCCTCTTTTATAGGAAGTGATGTTGCAAAAAACAGTAATGTTTTTCCCAGTTCTGCCAATGCTTTAAGTCCTACTAAAGTATATTCTGGAATTTCAAGTTCTCCTTTTGGAATTAAAGTTCCATCAATATCTAAAAAAGCAGCCTTTGGTTTTATGGAAATGCGAAATAAAGGATACTTTCCAAACAATACTTTATTTATCACATCTTGTCGTCCTGCATATGCCAAGTAGCAAGAACAGATTTTCCGTCTACATTCAGGTGGAGTATCAAAAACAGTTTCCCAGTTTTTATACCAATCCTGCTTTAATAAAGGACTGATATTGCAGCCTCGCAATTTTCCATCTCCTTCTATAAAAAGGCGTTCTTTACATTGATTCGTATTTCCTGGAACTGGCACCAACTCCCGAAAAAAGAAAGGGTCTATGGCCTGAAATTCTTCTTTTTCTTTCTCTGTATAGAAACGCCTCAATCCCTCCATTTTATTAAGCCATAAATAAATTTCTTCTGGCA
The DNA here is from genome assembly GCA_002358555.1 of Hungatella sp. UBA3402. Taxonomy (GTDB): domain Bacteria; phylum Bacillota; class Clostridia; order Lachnospirales; family Lachnospiraceae; genus UBA3402. The sequence continues at coordinate 19,054 of DEPC01000009.1, forward strand.
ACCTATCTCTCAGTTTTCTGATAATAGTTAAGTTCTCTGGATTGCCCACTGCCCCTACACTTAAAGGTATCCCAGCCTCTTTTATATGACAGCATTTTTCTATAAATTCTTCTACAGAAATCATTTCTGGATGAAAAGTAGCCCAGAGTCGAAGTTTATCTGTCTGTCCACCTGCCTCTCTATAGATTCGCAGAGATGTTTCAATAGAAAAGCTAAGATTGGTCTGGGCGCCAACAGCCTCTATAAATTCTGTTCCTGTCAGATTGCCAAATCCTTCCCAATACCAAGAGTGAATCAAAGCTTCTCCATATGGAACCACCATCAAAGCATGGATATTTAAAATTTCTTTCCTTTCCAAAAGACTTTGACAGAACAAAGACCATTGTTCCTTGTCTTTTCTAAGCTCTCTTTCTGAAGTCTGATGCTTAGAAAATGGGCAATAACTGCAAGAATAATTACAGCTTTTTAGACATCCTCGGTAAAGAACCATGCGGCTATTTATGGACATTCTCCCATTCCTCCATCTTTTTTTGTATATTCTCTGAAATCAATTGAGGTCCCAGATAATCAGAAAGTCCGAGTCCCTTTGGGGTGAGCGTTAAATAGATTGGTTCAGCATTTTCGCCTTTTGTATAAGTAAGATATCCTTCCTCCAACCACGCAAGAAGCAGCGGAAAATCTTCTAAAATATTGGTTCCAAAGAGGTTCTGATACGTTTCTATGTGCACTCCTGGAAGAATTAATAGATGGCGAATAAGATATCGTCTTTTTTCTTCCTCTTGAGAAAGTATAATTCCATGGCGAATCGCCATAAAATCCTTTGTATCCTCATATGCTTTTAACTCTGATAAGCAATCTTGACGGGTAATGGCATAAGGAGTACAAAAGTGAAGATTGCCAAGATAACTTCTTCCTCCACATCCTATGGCCAGAGAAGTGCTAAAACCACAGTCAGAAAATTCCCGATACTTATCATCTGATGCTTCCAGTGAATCCATATCGTTTAAAAAATGGCTTGATACACCTTTACCAGTTTTTTTCCTATCTCGTACAAATCTCCGCATAGAATCTTGACGAAAACCTTCTTCCTTTAAATATTGGCTGGCTTCTTGATATTGAAGAAATGTATAGTCTGGTTTCAAAACAATCCCTTTTTGTATATCTTGTTCCAGTATTTCCCCATGCTTTACATAAAGGGGATACAAAAAAATCTCATCAATACCAAATGATATTGCCTCTTTTAAGGAAGTTAAAAGAGAGTCTATTGTTTGTCCAGGAATCCCATAGATAAAATCAATATTGACACATGGAAACTCAAAAGACAATAAAAGGTCCAGAGCCTCTCTTGCCTTTTTTGCGCTGTGGTTTCTCTTTAAAATTTTTAATACCTCATCAGAAAAGCTCTGAATTCCCATACTTATCCGAGTGGTTTTTTGATTTTTTAACAGATTTAACTTTTCTTTGTTTGTCTGATTTGGTGCAGTTTCTATCACTAACTGTCGCCCCTTTTCAAATCTCAAATAAAAGTCAGTTATAGAGAATACTCGTTCTAACTGTTTTTCTGACAGATAAAGAGGAGTTCCACCTCCAATCGTAAATTCAGAGAAATAGGTTTGCACAGCTTCTAAAACTGGCTGATACTGTTGTAGCTGTCGTTCTATCGCATCGAAATACTGGTCTATATCTCTACTTCCTGCTCCTGTAACAGAAAATAAATTACAATATCCACATTTTGCCTGGCAAAATGGGATATGTAGATATAATCCATGACCTGCCCCAGAAAGCCGCTGTGCATAATCTTTTAAATTCACTCCAGATAATGGGCCATATGCTGTTTTATGAGGATAACTGTACATATATTGGATATATGGGTTCATTGAAGTTTCCTTCCTTATCGTTTTCTCTGTTTAAAACTTTCCTTTTAGTATACTTCATGTATTGGTATATGTCTAATAGTTTCCATATCATTTGATACTAAGAAATTAAGTTTTACATCAGAATATATGTTCTTTATATTGTTATTTTATTCAAAGTTCTATTTGAGCATGGCAGATTCTATAGAAATGATGTATAATTAATAATATATAGCTTCTCATACAAAATATTTTTGTATTTGTTGATAAGCATTGTACTTTTTCTTCTAAGATATTGCTAAAAACAAATAAAAATATCGAAAAAATAAAATCTATCAAAAAATAATAAAAAAGAAATGAGTGGATAATCATGAAATCATCAAACGAACTGCGCGTCCTTCTGCGTTCTATTGACCATAAGAGCTACCCAGCCTATAAATCATTGGCAGGAAACTATCAATTCCATAATTTTATTCTTTCTATTGACCATGTTCAGGGAGATCCCTTTGCTTCTCCATCTAGTCTTCATGTGGAAATTTTTCATAAAGATGCTGGATTTCCAACAACCTATTATGAAGATTGTTCTGCCCGCATTGCTCTTGAGGACTATCTCACCAGGAAATTTGCCTCCCAGTTTGAAGATTTCAATTTCAAGGCAAAAGGTTCTGGAAAAAGTGGGCTTTTATCCATTACTAGATGTGGACAGGAAGTGATAGAAAGAAGTGCCTGTCAGATTGATAAACAAAAAATGATTGCCCGTTTTCATGTAGGTTTTCCAGCGTTTGGGCGCACTATCAATGCAGGAGAATTAGAAAAAATCCTTTTTGACTTTCTTCCTCATTGTGTGGAAAACAGTTTTTTTTACCACAAATTAGACAGTAAAAAGGTAGAACAAGCTATTTTTCTTTCACAAGACCAAGAAATGATTCGTCAATACTTAAAAAAACATAAGTTGGCAGCATTTGTAGCGAACGGCTCCATCCTTCCAAGAAAAAGTGGGGTTTCCGATTTGCCCATGAAAGGCAGTGTGCCATTTCACTCACCTTCCTCTATGGAACAAACAATAATTCTTCCCCATAAAGGAGAAATTCGAGGTATGGCTGTACAGCAAGGAATTACTCTTATTGTTGGAGGAGGATACCATGGAAAATCCACCTTGCTTGAAGCTTTACAGATGGGAGTATATAATCATATTTCTGGTGATGGAAGAGAGTATGTCATTACTGACAGCACAGCCTTAAAGCTGCGAGCTGAGGATGGGCGGTCTATCCGCCAGGTAGATATCTCTCTGTTTATCAAAGACTTGCCTAACAAAAAAGATACCTCTTGTTTTTCTACGGAAGATGCCAGCGGAAGTACCTCTCAGGCAGCCGGAGTGATAGAAGGAATTGAGGCTGGCTCCAAACTTTTCCTCATTGACGAGGATACTTCTGCTACTAACTTTATGGTAAGGGACGAATTTATGCAACAGGTTATCAGCCGCGAAAAGGAACCAATTACTCCATTTTTGGAACGAGCAAGGGATTTATATGAAAAAGCTGGTGTTTCCACGATTCTAGTTGCCGGAAGTTCTGGTGCATTTTTCTATATTGCAGATACAATCCTACAGATGGACTGTTATCATCCTTTAGATATTACCAGTCAAGTAAAAAAGCTTTGTAACAATCATACTGCCCCAAGAATTCAAGCTCCTGATTTTATACTTCCTGATTTTAAGCGGTTATTTTTTTCTGATAAATCCTGTGTTACAAATAGAAGCTTTAAACATAATCAAGGATATGGGAAAGAACGAAACAAAGACCATAGGATTGGAAATCGTCATGAACATATGAAAATTAAAACCTTTGGGATGGATTCATTTTCCCTTGATAAAGAACAGGTGGATTTGCGATATGTAGAACAACTCACTGACTCAGAACAGATGAACGCCTTAGCACATTTACTTCGCTATGCACTAGAACAAGTAATGGATGGGAAAAAGACTGTACAGCAATCCGTACAGTGGGTTTATGATGTTTTGGAAAAAAAAGGGTGGGAACCTTTTTGCAGCTCCTATATACCATGTGGTCTGGCAAAGCCAAGAGTCCAAGAGGTTTATGCCTGTTTGAATCGATATCGTGGATAATTGTCGGTTTCGTGATGCTTTTCTATAATCTTTCGGGCAGCATTAGGAATCTGCGGCGTGTCCCATGGTCCGCCTTAGCGGCATACTTCCTTTGCATGGGGCTGTGCACTAAAAAATCCGGCCCACTTATGCTTTCAAAAGTGGGCCGGATAAAAAGGGGAGGATAAGTATTAATCTTATCTTTGGTACTAATTTCAGTATCTCCCTATGGCGGAAATTTATTCAGTCTTTTTCAAATTTTTCTAAAAATATTTTTTTAACAACTATCATAGCTTGCCAAGACTTCTCAACTATTATACAATAGAAACAGGTACTAAAAATGTACAAAGGTAAGGAGATTCCAATATGAAGAAAAATATCCTTGTAGGACAGTCTGGCGGTCCGACTGCCGTAATCAATGCCAGTCTATATGGTATTGTTACTGAGGGAATGAATCACTTAGATGAAATTGAATATGTATACGGAATGGTAAATGGGATTGAAGGCTTTTTAAAAGATACTTATTTAAACCTTTCTGAAGATTTGACCCAAAAAGAACTAGAACTTATTAAATTGACTCCTGCTGCTTATCTTGGAGCTTGTCGTTATCGGCTTCCAGAGGATTTAACTTCTCCTTTTTATCCCACTGTTTTTGAAAAGCTGGAAGCCTTGGAGATTGGTTATTTCTTTTATATTGGTGGCAATGACTCCATGGACACTGTGAGCAAATTATCTCGCTATGCTGCACAAATTGGTTCTTCTATCCGTTTTATTGGAATTCCAAAGACCATTGACAATGACTTAATGATGACTGACCATACTCCAGGATATGGAAGTGCTGCTAAGTATGTGGCGTCCACTGTCCGAGAGATTGTTTTGGATGCTTCGGCTTATCAGCAGCAGGCAGTCACTATCATTGAACTGATGGGACGGGGAGCTGGCTGGCTTACTGCTGCCAGTGTTCTTGCCAGAAAATATGAATTGGATAATCCCCTCTTAATTTATCTTCCAGAACATATTTTTGATTTCCAGAGCTTTTCCAGAGATTTAACAGAAGCTCTCCATCGTCGTCCTGATGTAGTTGTCTGTGTCTCTGAGGGAATTGCTGATGCCAGTGGACGTTTAATCTGTGAATATAATGATGAGGCAAAACTGGACAATTTTGGCCATAAGATGCTGGCAGGCTGCGGAAAAGTCCTGGAAAATTTTGTGCATAATCAGTTCCATATCAAAGCTCGTTCCGTTGAAGTAAATGTAAGTCAGCGCTGTTCAGGCATGATTGTCTCTGCAACTGATATAGAGGAGGCTTCTCAAGCGGGTTCTTTTGGAGTTCAAGCTATTTTAGATGGCGCTACTGGAAAAATGGTTTCTTTCCAGCGTTCTTTCGATGCTCCTTATACTATGGAATGTTCTTTAGTTGATGTCAATGAGGTCTGCAATCGAGAAAAATCATTCCCAGCTTCCTGGATTACTGTTTCTGGAAGTGATATTGCTCCTGAATTCTGTTCCTATGTCCTTCCTTTAATTCAAGGAGAGCCTAAACGTCTTATGAGCCATGGGCTTCCTGTATATGCCTATCGAAAATAGAACTTCTCATTTTGCGCCAAAAACAGGAAATATTTCTGTAATTTAACCTGTTGTGGTAGTTAAAAGTTGGAGGCAGAAGTAACGCACAAAAGAAGACTGCTCCATTCTAATTCGTAGAACAGCCAATTATCAGCAACAAACCAGATACCCCGAAGCCACAGGACAGTGGGGTATCTGGTTTGTTGCGTTACTTCCGCCTACAACTTTTAACTAAATGGTCCCATAATTAGAACCACAACTTTCACATATTTCTTCTATTCCATCATTTCAACTTTTCTATACTTTTATTCAAAAATCGGTCATAAACAATGACTTCCACTTTATGGTCTCCTTGGGAAAGTCCTGGTACCATCAGATGAATCTGCCCTTCTGGCTCTGCCTTTTGGGAACCTTGAAAGATTCCATCTACCAATACTTCTATTTTGTCTGCATCCTCTGATGTATAGCGAATAGCCATATTTTCCCCATCTACCATCATGTTTCCAGAAAATTCGGGGCCTTGAGTATCTTCAATAGAAATTCCGCCCAGTTCTTCTTTATAAACTGTAAAATTTTTTCGGACTTCATCTACATAGGAGCCCTTTACCCGAATATCTGTCAGGTTTCCAAGGTTTTCATATTCCCGAAATAGATTTAGATAGCCAATACTTTCTGGGTCCCATCCAGTTACCAAAGCACAGACTGTATCCACTGCCACTGCATCTTTTCCGCCTAATAGAAGTCTCATATTCATTTTATCAGTCTCTTTTCGCTCATGAGACATGGGAACTGGACCACTCTGGAATCCCTGAAGACCATCCACAATAACATAGCTGATTGGTTTTGCCTGATAATAGTCATAAATCCATTTATCTAATTCTCCATCTACGATTTTATGAGAAACCATATTTCTTTTGCTCGGTGTATTTGGTCCTATACCATATAAATTGCCTGGAGGTGTGCCAATGCTGACGTTTTTAATCCCTGCTGTTACAACTACTCCTGATGAGGTTTTTAAAGTAGGAATACTGATAACGACATCTGCCTCATAGAGAATTTTATTAAAATAGTATGATTTGTGAAGAAGACCGTCCGGCAAATCTACTTTTATTACTTCTGGAGCATCAAAATCTTGCCAAGCCCCACAATCTTCTTCTAGACAGATAAAATCGTCCACTCCATTCATATATTCTGATGTATAATGAAAATATTCCATCACATCTCTTGTAGGCCCTGTAGCAGAGCCTTCCATGATATATACCTTTCCATCAGGATTTAATTCTCGAACCATCTTGAGTACTGCTTTCGTAACTCGCCAATCTGTTGTAATTCCATTTACTTCCTCATCCAAACGTTCTCCTGTAGAATCTACAATCATCTGTACCAGATTGGGCTTAATTACAACCGTTTGCCCATTTTGAACAACTGTATTCAAGTCAGCAGCTACCTCTCTGACCATGGCTTCAATTTCTTCTTCTGTAATCTCGGATGCCTTTTCCTTTTCAGATTGGATTATAGAAACTGTAGCGCCATGAAAAGGAGCTTCCCTGATAGAATGTTGATTTGCTAAAGGATTAGGAGGATTTTCTGAAATACTGTTAGTTTCTGCTTCTGTTGGATTTCCTAAAAATATTGGACCTGTTTCCCTATGATTGATATCTGTCTCGTTTTCATTATCTGTTGTTGTTTCATTTTCCAAACTTTCTTTTAAAGTCACATCGTTTTCCTGTTCGTTTTCGGAATTCTCTTCTACGCTGCTAGTTTCCTGGCTGCTTTCTACTGCCAGGTTTTCTGCTTCCTCTAAAGCTGCCTGCTGGCGCTGGCATCCATTTAACAATGCGACAGGCATTGCCAGATAAATCCAGAATTTCCTCATTTCTATATCTCCCCCTGTCTTTTTCCAATTTTGCTGTGATAGTTTTATATTTCAGCAAAATCAAGAAAATTTAGAAATGTCAAATAATTTCTATATGAGTTTACCACATTTCCTAATAGAAAACTATATTTCAAAGATTAAATTGTTGGTGAATTTCCAAGTGCATTTGATGAGAAATCCAGAATTTCTGCACTCTGGAGGAATATTTTCATATTCTAAACTATATTTTCATAACAGGAGTGCTTTATGATAGAAACCGTAACTGTCCTAAGTCCTCTCCATTGCCTATATCTGGCAGGAGTGGTTGTCATACTTACTGTCATGATTATGCGCAAAGACACGCCAGCAGTGTGCATCGGTTTTCTGTTTCTTTTAGGAGTTGTAGGAATGGGAAGCCTTATTGGAGGAATCCAGACTGTTTTCAATGCGATGCTCTATGCAGCAAAAGAGTTTATGGAGGTCATTGCTACAATTGCCTTGGTGACTGCGTTATCCAAATGTTTAAGCGATTTGGGCAGTGATTACCTTCTCATGCGCCCTATGTCTAAAGTCATGAAATCTCCTTCTGTTACTTGGTGGATACTGGGTCTTACCATGCTTCTATTTTCTCTATTTTTGTGGCCTTCTCCTTCTGTTGCTCTAGTAGGAGCTATCATGCTTCCTTTTGCTGTTCGTGCTGGATTAAATCCGCTGGCTGCAGCTGTAGCTATGAACTTATTTGGTCATGGCTGTGCTCTCAGCTATGATGTAGTTATTCAGGGAGCACCTGCTATCTCAGCAGCATCTGCTGGAATCTCCACCAGCCAAATACTGACAGAAGGACGTCCTGTTTTTCTTGTCATGGGAATCTCTACAGTGATTGCTGCTTTTCTTTTAAACAGGAAAACTTTGGTAAATGAAAGTGTAATCAAACAAAGAGTCAAAACATCTCCAACAATCTCTATATCTGAAAATAAGTCACCAGAAGATGCAGTCTCTAAGAAAGCCTCACATCTGACCTGTCCAGCATTGATTTTAGCTATCGCAACTCCATTCGCCTTTTTAGCAGATATTGGGGCTATGTTAGCTTTCGATTTACGGGGTGGAGATGCCACTAGTATCGTATCAGGTACAGCAGTCCTTCTTATGTGTTTTGGCTCAGCTCTTGCTTTTAAGAAGGACTCTCTGGAGAAGATTACTGGATATCTTACAGATGGTTTCCTTTTTGCTATCCGTATCTTTGCACCAGTTATTGCTATTGGAGCCTTTTTCTTTTTGGGAGGAGAGGGAATCGCTACCATTATGGGAGAGGTTCCTACCACTGGAATTATGAATGACTGGGCTGTATGGCTGGCTTCTCATGCTCCTCTTAACAAATATCTTATTGCTGCTATTCAGATGACAGTAGGTGCTCTTACTGGTTTGGATGGCTCTGGATTTTCTGGTCTTCCTCTAACTGGCTCATTAGCCAACACATTTGGCACTGCTGTAGGTGCTTCGGTTCCAGTTTTAGCAGCCTTAGGACAGATTACAGCAATTTTTGTGGGCGGAGGAACCATTGTTCCCTGGGGATTGATTCCTGTAGCAGCTATCTGTGATGTCAGTCCCCTGGAATTGGCAAGAAAAAATCTTTTGCCTGTTCTGATTGGCTTTTTATGTGCTTTTTTGGCTGCCTGTCTGCTTTTATAGGCTTCAGCTTTCTAAATACTGTTAAAAGCAAAGAAAGGAGTCTGTTTTTATGTGTGGTATTTCTGGATTTTTTCATCCAAAAGAGGATTTTACTTTAAACCAGCCATATTATGAAGGAATCTTGGATTCCATGAATTTGGCTCTTAAAAGACGTGGGCCTGACGACCAAGGTACATTTCTCTGCTCTCATTTTGGTCTTACTCAAGTACGACTGTCTATTGTAGACCTTGTCACAGGACATCAGCCGATGTTAAAGAATTCTGATTCTCATACTTGGGGGATTGTGTATAATGGAGAGTTGTATAATACAGAGGAATTACGTCAAGAACTAAAAGCTTTTGGATATTCCTTTGAAACCTCCAGTGATACAGAGGTGATCTTAACCTCTTATCTGGAATATGGACCTGATTTTGTCAAGAAGTTAAATGGAATCTTTGCCATTGCTATTATGGATCCAATTTGCAATCGTCTTGTACTTTATCGAGATAGAGCTGGGGTAAAACCATTATTCTATACCAAGGTTGGAGATACCATAGTATTTTCCTCTGAGTTAAAAGGACTTTTCTGCTTTCCTGGTTTACATCCAGTATTAGATAACAACAGTCTCAATGAAGTTTTTAGTATCGGACCTGCCAGAACCAGCGGAAAAGGGGTATTTAAGGATATCAATGAAGTATTGCCTGGTCACTATCTAATTTGTAATTCTTCTAGTATTCATGAGGAATGTTACTGGAAACTAGAAAGCCATCCCCATGAAGACAGCTACGAAAAAACAATTGAAAAAACTGCTTTTCTTGTGGAAGATTCGATTAAGCGACAGATGGTTTCTGATGTTCCGATTTGTACCTTTTTATCAGGCGGTGTGGATTCCAGCCTAGTTTCTTCTATCTGTGCTAAGGAATTGAAGAAAAAAAATAAGCAGCTTAGCACCTTTTCCTTTGATTTTGTGGGAAATGAAAAGAATTTTAAAGCTAGCTCATTTCAACCTTCTCAGGACCGTCCTTTTGTAGAACAGATGGTAAAATATTTAGACTCTGACCACCATTTCCTGGAATGTACCACCGAAGCCCAGGCAGAATTATTAAAAGATTCTGTTTTAGCTCATGACCTTCCAGCTATGGCAGATGTGGATTCTTCTATGCTGTATTTCTGTTCTCAGGTACATTCTTTCTGCAAAGTAGCCCTCACTGGAGAATGTGCTGATGAAATTTTTGGAGGGTATCCCTGGTTTCACAGAGAGGAATGCTTTTTGGCTCATACATTTCCATGGACCATGGATTTAAAGGCTAGGCAGGTACTGCTAGATGATGAATTTCTCTCTGAGCTTGGGATGGAAGCTTATGTAAAACAGACCTATGAAGCTTCCCTTGCTCAAACCCCTATCTTACAAGGGGAATCTCCTATGGAATCCAGAAGACGAGAGATTTCTTATCTGAATCTTCGATGGTTTATGCAAACCTTACTCAACCGCATGGACCGTTCCAGCATGTATAACGGTTTGGAAGCAAGAGTACCTTTTGCAGACCACAGAATCATAGAATATCTCTGGAATGTGCCTTGGGAGATGAAAACTAAGGACGGAGTCGTAAAAAATCTTCTTCGCCAGTCTGGGAGAGGTAAACTGCCAGAAGAAATTCTTTTCCGAAGAAAATCTCCCTATCCTAAGACCTATGATACAGGATATGAAAAACTTTTATCAGAAA
>DEPC01000051.1 GCA_002358555.1 Hungatella sp. UBA3402
ATCCAGCCCATATTCCATTTATAATCAAATCCTACTGCACCTTCTTTGACATCTCCAGTAATCTGAGGCCATGCGGTAGATTCCTCTGCAATCAGAATAGCTCCTTCTGTCTGCTGCTTAAAAATCGAATTTAGATGTTTCAAAAATTCTACTGCTTCTAAGTTTTCATGACCGCCATAGATATTAGCTACCCATTCGCCAGGATTTTTTCCATAATCCAGATACAACATAGATGCCACTGCATCCATACGGATTCCATCAGCATGGTATTTCTTTGCCCAATACAAAGCATTGGCAATAAGGAAGTTAGATACCTGAGGTCTGCCATAATTGTAAATCAAAGTTCCCCAATGTGGATGAGCTCCCTGTCTTGGGTCTTTATGCTCATATACACAAGTTCCATCAAAGCATGCCAATCCTGCTAAATCTCTTGGAAAATGAGCTGGCACCCAATCCAAGATAACTCCAATTCCCTGTCCATGCAGATAATCTACAAAATACTGGAAATCATCAGGGGTTCCATAACGGCTGGTGGGAGCATAATATCCTGTCACCTGATATCCCCAGGATGCATCTAGAGGATGCTCCATCACTGGCATAAGTTCCACATGGGTATAGCCCATCTCTTTCACATATACAGCCAGCTTCTCTGCAATTTCCCGATAATTATAAAATTCACTTCCTACAATAGCAGTTCCATTTTCATCAGTCTGAATTGGCTTGCGAATCCAGGAGCCTAAATGCATCTCATAGATGGACATGGGTTTTTGTTTTTTTTCTTCCTTCTTGCGCTCCTTCATCCATGATTTATCATTCCATTGATAATGGTTGATATCCCATACAATCGAAGCATTATTGGGGCGCAGCTCTGCATAATTGCCATATGGGTCAGCCTTCAGCATCGCATCGCCATTTTTTGCCTTTACCTCATATTTGTATACAGTCCCTACATCTAATCCTGGAATAAACAGTTCAAATACACCAGAATCCCCCAGCCTTCTCATCTGATGGCGACGTCCATCCCACATATTAAAATTACCTGCTACACTCACCCGTATCGCACATGGCGCCCAAACTGCAAAATACACTCCCTTCACGCCATTTATCTCCATGACATGAGCGCCCATCTTCTCGTATACATCATAATAGATGCCTGCTTCAAATTTTTTAAGCTCCCCATCTTCAAATTGGGGGGCATAGGCATATGGATCCCCCATTTCTTGGACATCTCCATTGTCATAGGAAACTACCAATGTGTAATCTGTGATGGTCTTTTGAGGAATCAGCACTGCAAAAAACCCTGGCTCCTCCATCAATTCCATAGGATATTCCTGACCGCCCTTTTTCATCTTCACAGTTATCTCTTTTGCTGTCGGAATGAATGTCTGTACAAGAAGTCCCTGTTCTGTTATATGTGGTCCCAACATCTCATGAGGATTAGCTGCTTCTGAATAGACCAGTTCCTCGATTCCCGCCCAATCCATCATATCATATAGTACTTTGTCCATATCTGCTCCTTTCCCCCTCTATAATTATCTGATATCTGATATTTTACCATTATTTCCAAAGTATTACAATCAAAACCCCAATATCTTCGGACAATTTTTTGACTTATTTGTAACAGTTCAGATATCTTATGGCTTTCAAATCTCTTATTTTGTTCCTTCTCTATGATATGCCAACATTAAATCCACCATTCTTCCATAAGTCTTGACTCCCTCTTTCTGGTCATTCAGTTTTAGATAGGTATCATTTACCTGATTCGCCACCTCTGCCACCTTTCCTTCGTACTGGTCCCAGAATTGCGAATTATCTCTTAAATCCTTTATTACCTCTGGCTTCAGAGATGAATACAATTCTTGATAGCTTTCCATATCCTGTCTTGCCAAAGCATTTCCTGCATAAACCCATCCCGTCAGATAACCACTATAGCGAAATACTCCTTTGTCTGAATTGATGCATGCCAGATATCCGATAAAATTGGCCTCGTCCTCTCTCATAAATCCCCTCAGATGGGAAAGCTCATGACAGATAGTATGGGGAATATTGTAAGCTGTCATATCTTGATTATAATTGCCCTCCACTGTAAAAGGCGAATAGATACCACTGAGTTGCTGAACTGATAAAATCCAGGAAATTGTTACTGGTTTTGCTCTTGGATAATAGCCTGACAATTCTGGATAGACCTTGCCTAAATCTGTCATGGCTTCTTTTCCCCAGACTGCCCACTCTCTGCTGTAAGGGGTACTATCCACTGTCTCATTAACCTTTTCAGTCAGATAATTGCAAAGCTCCTTTAGCTCCTCCACAGAAGATTGTCTTACTTCCAGATTCAGCCCACTGGAAAAAGGAGGACGATAATAATTGATTCCACACTGATAAGTATATAAAAATGCTGCTACTCCTATAGCCAAGACTGCTCTAGAAGCAATGGATTTCCACTCTTTCCTTCGACGAATGACATACCAAAAGGCCAATACAGTCAATCCATATAATCCCAATTCCACTCCTGATACTGGCAGTAATCCCCAAAGCCTTCCTACCACTGCAACAATCTTTGAGTAAATATATATCGAATACCATGTTCCAAAACCTGCAAATGTTCTGGCAGCAAATTGTCCTGCTCCTGCTGCTATTAGCAAGATAACTCCTATTAGCAATATCTTCTTATCAGTGTCTTTCATTTGGTCTCCTTTGTTGGCATATCCTTTTATTGGGCTTTTATTACATTTTATCATATCTGTTCCTTACATTTCCCAAAATTTTTCTTACCATTTTGTAAAAGACCCTTGCACAAAATTAAGAAGTCATTTACACTAAAAGGATAAGTATAGAAAGAAGGGACATTATGAAAGACGATTCCATGCCAAAAGACACACAGGAAAATGATTCTGAAAAGCAGAAATTTAACTGGAAGGAAGAATTGATTAGTTGGGGTCAGGTTTTTGTAATCGCTGCTTTGATTGCCTTTGTCTTAAATAGGTTCATTATTGCCAACAGTAGGGTACCAAGCGCATCTATGGAAAATACTATCATGACCCACGACAGAGTTATTGGTTCTCGACTGGCTTATAACTCTAGTGATCCCAAGAGAGGTGATATTGTCATTTTTTATTTTCCTGATGATGTAACAGAAAAAACTTATTATGTAAAGCGTATCATCGGATTACCAGGAGATATCATTGATATCAAACATGGGCATGTATATCTTAATAACTCAGATACTCCTCTGGAGGAACCTTATATCAAGGAGCCAATGGAAACGCCGGAAGATCTTCATTATGAAGTTCCAGAAGGCTGCTATTTTATGTTGGGAGATAATCGCAATTCCTCCGCTGATTCCCGCTATTGGCATAATACCTTTGTCAAAAAAGAAAAAATTGTCGCCAAGGTTTTATTCCGCTATTTCCCAAGTATCGGAAAAATCCAATAAGAAAAGGAGATTGAACCACCATTGAAATACCAAGAATCATCTTATCGAATTCTAATTGCTGATGCACGTCCAGAGAATCAGTCCTTTCTGGCTGATTTGTTCTGTGGTATATTTGAAATTATGAAAGCTTCTAATGCAGAGGAGGTCATGGATGCCCTCCAAAACTCTGGCTCTGGAATTACACTTTTGCTCTTAGATATTAGAATGCCTGGCCCAAACGGTAAAAATCTATTGTCTCTGATAAACAGCAAAAATTGGACCAGTACCATTCTATCCATGGCAATCTATAGTAAAGATATCTCTCGCAGTGAGATAAATGATGCCTTTAAATTGGGTATTGGAGATTGCATCTCTATGCCATTCCACCCATATGTGGTCTATCAGCGAGTCATCAATACCATTTTACTTTATATGATTCAGCAGAGATTAGCTATCCATTGGCCAGGATTTTGGAAACAGAATCCTCTAGTTCCAGAAAAGGAAGATAGACTGCGACCTACAGGAAAGTTCAGTCCTGCTGAAAATCTGTTAAAGATTTTGGACCAAGAGCGTACAAAATATCAATTTTTCTCCTCCATGTCCGAAGAGGCACAGTTTGAATATGCAGCTGATTCTTCTGTACTTACTATGTCCCAATGGGGGGCTTCTCTTCTGGGTCTTCCAGAAGTAATCACTCACCCATTTGAAGATGAAAAGCTACTCTCAATTTTTGGAAAAAATACTCTGGAACAGTTAAAGGCTATTGTATTAAGCACCACTCCCGACCAACCTGTAGCTCAATTTGACTGTAAAATCAGGCGAGATGGCTTTGTACGTTGGAGTAGAATTATCTGTCGTGCCACCTGGAGCTATGATAAACCACCAGTATGTGTTAATGTCATTGGTAAAGTTTTAGATGTTCATGAAGAATACTGTCGTCTGGTGGATTTGGAATACATGGCTTCTCATGATACCCTTACTGGACTGTGGAACCATGCTGCAGCCAAAAGACAGATTAGCAGTATCATCAAACAGCATTCCGATAAACATTTTGCACTGGTAATCTTTGATTTGGACTACTTCAAAAATGCCAATGATAAATATGGTCATTTATTTGGAGACAAGGTTTTAAAACATGTAGCTTCCATACTTGTTCAAAATATCCGCACAGATGATATAGCAGCTAGAGTTGGAGGCGATGAATTTTTAATTTTCTTTAAGTATCACTTCAATTTGGAACCTGTGGTTCAGAGAATTTTTGATTCTCTTACAGGAGAATATGAAAATTTCCCCATTTCTATCAGTATGGGAGTCGCCACCACTTCCTCCTGCGGAAATGACTATAACACCTTATTCCGTTGTGCTGACCAGGCTTTATATTCTGTAAAAAGAACAGGGCGAGGAAGATTCAGCTTTTATGATGATTCCTTAAAAGATATGTTCTCAGTCATCTCACCTATTGATGAAATGATTGATTAAATGTATTACATATTTAGAATGAACATTTGAGCAGCTTTCCAAACACAGCTACCATCAGACTTGCACTTGCAGGGGCCTTAAGAACTTAATCCCCTTGTCTGATCGTAGCGAGTTTGGGGGCTTCTTTCAGCAGATTTGATTTGTATTGCTTCTATAGACAATCTTCCAAAATTCACTATAAACAGGTTATCAATTCACACAGAACCTCATAGCATTCATCAAAAGATTGCAGATTTAAACACTCATCAGGAGAATGAACTGCTTTTGCCACTGGACCCATAGTGATAATATCCATATCCGGCCATTTTTCTTTTGCCACACCACATTCCAAACCACCATGGACTGCCTTTTCTACCAGTTCTTTCCCAGTACATTGTTTTACAACCTTCCTCATAATCTCTCTCAAAGGAGATTGTTCTTCATAATTCCATGCTGGATAACTGCCACTTTCTTCTTGAGATAATTCATAAAGTCTTCCCAAAATCTTTAGTTCTTCTGTCATTTGGTCAATATAAGATTGGAAGGAAGAACGCATAGATATCGTTACTTTCGCTGTATCCTCCAAAGTTTTGACAACAGCCAGGTTCTCGGATGCAATTGTGTGGTCTTTTATATTCATATTCTTATGACGTAACCCTGTAGGACATAGAAATAATAAATCTAGGAACTTATCACTCTCCTCTTGCTCCCAAACATTATCTATCTCTGTCTTCTCAAAACTTATTGTAAGTCCCTGGTCACTATAAAAAAGTTCCTCCTGAAGAACTTTTTTAAATGTCTCCACTGTTTTTTCTATAACCTGTTCATCAATATCTGTAACAAATTCTGCCCAGCAATCTCTGGGGATAGCATTATCCTTGGAGCCTCCACAGATTGAGGACAACGTAATGATACCTTGTTTTTGAATTTCCTTTAACATTCTAGCACAGAGCTTAATGGCATTGCCTTTCTCCCGATGGATACTTTCTCCAGAATGTCCTCCTGCCAACCCTCCAATAGTTAAACGATATCCCTTCTTCTTGGTATCTATTTGGTGAATATTCATGGTTCCGTTCCAGCATCGTCCTCCTGCTGCTGTAATCACAGTCTCTATTCCACCTCCACCGCCGTCCAGGTTGATATAGCGTCGTCCTTTGATGTCTGTTGGCTCTAATGCAATCGCCCCATCTAGCCCCACCTCTTCCATTGAGGTAAAAATACATTCCAAAGCTGGATGGGCAAGAGAATCATCTGCCAAAATCGCCAGCATATAACATACTCCTGTTCCATCATCTGCACCAAGAGTTGTCCCCTTTGCATGAAGCCATCCATCCTCAATATATAATTCTAAAGGGTCATTCTCAAAATCATGGTTACATTTCGGTGTTTTTTCACATACCATATCTATATGGGCCTGTAATACTACTGTTGGATGGGATTCATATCCAGCAGATGCCTGCTTATAAATAATCACATTGCCAATTTCATATTGCTTGCATCTCAATCCATGTTCTTGTGCAAACCTTACAAGATAATCACTATACTGCTTCTCATAGCCAGAACCATGTGGAATTACAGTCATCTCTTCAAAATACCTTTGATAAGCTTTTGACCAATCTAAAATATGTTCCATCTTACTCTCTCCTTTTTATATAGTTTAGATGTTTGTGAAATTGAAATGATTCTCTTTTACAATCACCTATATTTATGTTCCGAACATGCCCTAATATTAATTGGCTGATTCAACACCATATTTTCCACAGATATCATTTAAACAACATCTACTACAATAAG
>DEPC01000105.1:0-3256 GCA_002358555.1 Hungatella sp. UBA3402
ATTGTGGATATTCTTGTTTTACAACAGTTTTTTATAGTTCAAAATATATTTATGAACATGTTCATAAAAGACTTGACAATTTTAATTGTACTCACTATAATGAGAATGAACATGTTCATTTAATTTTTACATTATAATTTCCTGCACCTCTGCTATATATCAGGCTAATCATAGATGAGATAAGCTCTGGACTGATATTATACTGGTTAAACAGGAAGTTTATCTCAAAATAGGAAGAAGAAAGCCCATGAGACGGAAAAATGATACACTTCAAGAAGTTCTATTAAATGTAGCACGAAATATTGCTGATACAGAAGGAATAGAAAGAATTAATATTCGAGTTATTGCAAAAGAAGCAGGAGTAGCAACTGGAACTGTATATAACTATTTTTCAAATAAGGACGAGATTCTTCTGGAACTTACAGAAGGATATTGGAGACAGGCTCTTATAGAAATGAAAGAGGCAATTACTGAGGATTCCTTTTGCGGACAACTTGAAGAAATTTTTGTTTTCCTTAAAGAGAGAATCACTCATTCTGCTGGAAAGCTTATGAATAGTCTTAGCAGCCTAGAAGTTGAGGGGCAAGAACGTATGGCAGCTATGCAGCTAAAATTACAATCTGTATTGCTTCTACAAATGGAGAAAGATTCAACAATACGCAAAGATATTTGGGACAAAAACTTTACTAAAGAACAATTTATAAGATTTATTATGATAAATATGATAGCATTATTAAAAGAGAAGGAACCAGATATTGATTTTTTTATCACACTTGTCAAGAGAATTATCTATTGATATAGAAGGAGATGTTTATGATACAGGCAAATGCAGAAACAATTTTTGATATCATGTACCTTGGCTTTGGCATAAGTGTGGGAATAATTATGTTGATAAAAGGAAAGAATCATCTAGTTAAGAAATTAGGCTGTATGGCTGCACTTTTAGGAGCAGGAGATTCTTTTCATCTAGTTCCCCGTTCTTATGCTCTTTGGACAACAGGCTTAGAGGCAAATGCAGCGGCATTGGGGATTGGAAAGTTTATTACTTCCATTACAATGACCATTTTTTATCTGGTTTTGTATTTTATTTGGCGCGAATATTATCAAATCAAGGGAAGGAAAAATTTGACAAGAATTATGTGGGCATTATCAGTTATGAGAATTGGTCTTTGTCTACTTCCCCAAAATCAGTGGCTTATATATCGCCAGCCGCTTTTGTATGGGATTTTGCGTAATATTCCATTTACAATTATGGGAATCATTATTATTGTCATTTTTGCCCAGGAAATTAAAAGAACCGATGATAAAGCATTTCGCTATATTCCTATTGCAGTGGCACTTTCTTTTGGATTTTATCTTCCAGTTGTATTATTTAGTGGCATATTTCCTATAATTGGTATGCTTATGATTCCTAAGACTATGGCTTATGTGTGGATTATATGGATGGGATGGAAAATTTATTTGAGTCAAAGAAATTTATCTTAATATTTACAGCAGGTGCTGCTGCAAAATATTATCATTCTACGATATATATACTCCAAATATCTATACTGTATATTGTAGAAATCTGTTATTTTGCAACAGCCCCTTTTATTTCCAGTTCCTATTTTCATAGAAAAAGAAATAGTTTCTAAATTATAACCTTTCTGACAAGGACTTTAACCTTTTTCAGCAAGAAGTCTCCCAGCTCTAAGATGGAGAGATGAATTGCGTTTCTTATTGCGAATATGCAAAAACCAAGCTTCCTTCTGTGCGTAACATATCCAAGGTACGAATCGAACATCATTCGTGAAAACCGTGGGACACATGGGGTTAGCTCGTTGATACTGTGCTCATTAGAGTGCTTGAGCGACAAGCACCCACCTCTTAGGCAGCGGGAGTATGTCACTGATGATATATAATGATAGAGAAATACCCTGCTGCTTACGGTAGGGGAGTTTATTGATGGTATTTTGTTGAATTCTTTTTGAGCATATTTAGAATATTCCTGTTTGCTAAATCCTGTCGAGGTTATTCGCTATCCTCAAATAAGTATTCCCCATTTGTCTCAATAACTTTTTGATACCAGTAGAAGGATTTCTTAGGAATCCTTTTATAACTTCCTTTTCCATAATCGTCACAGTCTACATAGATAAATCCGTAGCGCTTGGACATCTGTTTGGTAGATTCCGATACAATATCAATGCATCCCCAGGAGGTATAGCCAAGACATTCTACACCATCATATTCTATGGCATCCAGCATAGCTTTCATATGTACTTTAAAATAGTCAATTCGATACTGGTCATCAATGGTATTGTCTTCTGTGAGAACATCTTTCGCTCCAAGACCATTTTCCACAATAAACAAAGGTTTGCGGTAACGATCATATAAGTCAACCATAGAAATACGCAGACCTGTAGGGTCAATCTGCCAGCCCCAATCAGAAGATTGAAGGTATGGGTTTTTAACAGCAGTGATAGTATTTCCAGCAGTAACATCAAGTCCCTCCTGATTATGGGCAGCGCAGGAGGACATGTAATAGGAGAAAGAAACAAAATCAACGGGATAGGCTTTCATGATTTCGTCATCTCCAGTTTCTTTTTTAATGTGGATTCCCTTGTTTTTAAAGCGAGATAGGAGATATGCGGGGTATTCACCAAATACCTGAGTATCACTATAACAATAGGTGCTTCGCATCATCTGCTGAGCTTCTAAAACATCTTCTGGTTTACAAGTGAATGGATAGTAAGTCAGTTTAGTCAGCATACAGCCAACCATAGAACCAGGGATAATTTGATGACATAGCTTGGTGGCAAGGGCGGAGGCTACAAATTGGTGGTGCATGGCCTGGAAAATAACTTCTTCAAAATTTTTTCCAGGAAAACGGTCTTCAATAAGACCACCTGTAGTGTATGGATGGCGAATCATGGAGTCTACTTCATTGAAAGTAAGCCAATATTTTACCTTATCTTTATAGCGGGTGCAGATAGTTTCTACAAATCTGGTGAACATATCAATTACTTCACGAGAATACCAGCCATTATATTTGAGTACCAGATTTAGGGGAGGTTCGTAGTGGGACATAGTGACCAAAGGTTCTATGCCATATTTTTTACATTCATCAAATATGGCATCATAAAAGGCCAACCCCTCCTCGTTGGGAACTTCGTCGTCTCCATTGGGAAAGATACGGGACCAGGCAATGGACATACGATACACTTTGAAGCCCATATCCCCAAACAATTTGATATCCTCTTTGTAATGATGGTAAAAA
>DEPC01000105.1:3568-3842 GCA_002358555.1 Hungatella sp. UBA3402
TTTGTAATGATGGTAAAAATCGCTGGCATGGCGTTTGGGATAATTTACCTCGTCTTCGGGATGCGCCATAGCTTCTTCGATATCTGCAGTAGTAATTGTATTATGGGCCTTATAGTTTGTAACATCTGTGTCAAAATGTGCCCTTGCACAGTCAGATACAGACCAGCCTTTTCCGCCTTCGTTCCACCCTCCTTCTACCTGGTTGGCAGCAGTTGCGCCACCCCATAAAAAACCTTCTGGAAATCTTCTCTTTTTCATTTTTGCCTCCTTTTTA
>DEPC01000006.1 GCA_002358555.1 Hungatella sp. UBA3402
GCTGCTCGTTCCTTTGTAGGCTTTTGTTTGGTTCCTATCTTTGGGTATGCAGGTGCATGTTTTGCTAATCCAGCAGCTTGGATTGCAGCAGATTTATTTTTGATTCCTGCTTATTTCCATGTGATGAAGCATCTAAAGAAAATGATTCCTGGCACAGTGGATCATGCACAATCAGTCAAGGAAGCAGAGACAAAGAAAAGGAAACCACTTCATGCTTTGGGATGAGAAACCTTATCATAGCTTGAATTATGAGCTTAAGAAGCAGTTTGGACAAAAGGTTTATAAACTAGCTTTAGATGGAGGAATGACCTGTCCAAATCGGGATGGAACCTTGGGGACAGAGGGCTGTATTTTTTGCAGTCATGGAGGTTCTGGAGATTTTGCAGTTTTAGCAGACCAATATTTAGATGTATGGCAACAGATTGAGGCTGCCAGAGAAAAAGTAGCAGCAAAGATTTCCGAAAAAGGACCATTTATTGCATATTTTCAGTCCTATACTAATACCTATGGAACAGTGCCCTATTTAGAATCGCTTTTTACTAGGGCTATTGACCACCCTCTTGTGGTAGCACTTTCGATTGGAACTAGACCAGACTGTCTGCCAGAAGATGTGATAGCACTTCTCAAACACTTAAATCAGAAAAAACCAGTATGGGTGGAATTAGGGCTTCAGACTATACATGAGAAAACAGCCGATTTTATAGGTCGAGGGTATAATTTGGCAGTATTTGAAGATGCATACAGGAGATTAAAGGAGGCAGGACTTACTGTCATTGTTCATGTGATTTTAGGTCTTCCAAGAGAGACAAAAGAGATGATGCTTGAGACAGTTTGTTACCTTGGAAACCTTCCAATCGATGGAATTAAGCTTCAGCTTCTCCATGTGTTGAAAGGAACTAGACTAGCCAAACTGTATGAGAAGGAACCTTTTCCGATTCTTTCTCTGGAAGAATATACGAACCTAGTGACAAATTGTATTGCCTATCTCCCGCAGTCTGTAGTGATTCATCGAATCAGTGGAGATGGACCAAAATCTATTCTACTAGAGCCCAAATGGAGTGCAAATAAACGGCAAGTACTCAATGCTATTGGGACAAAATTTCGTCAAAATGGCTTATATCAGGGAATTTTCCAAGGAAAATACGTGGAAAACAGCGGATTTTAGCTGGTTTAGTTGACAAATAGACAAAACTGTTCTATACTTCAACCATTGCAAGATTGACAAAATAAAGATGGACTAGATGATAAAATGGAAATATATTGAAAGTCAAAGTAATTTTTAAGGAGGATTAAGGAATGGCAGCAAAGAAAGCAACAGAAGCTGTAGCTGAGACAGAATTAGAGAAGGCAAGTGCAAAGAAAGAGACTACAACTAAGAAGACAAGTACAAAAAAGACAGCAGCTAAGACAGAAGATGGAAAGGAAGAGGCTCCTAAGAAGTCTACAACAAAGAAAGCTGCATCTAAGAAAGGTGAGCCAGAAGTAACTGTAACCATTCAGTATCAGCATAAGGAGATTGTTACAACTGAGGTACTAGAAGCAGCAAAGAAGGCATTTACAGAGGCAAATCCAGATGTTGAGATTAAGACTATGGATATCTATGTAAAGCCAGAAGAGGGTGTTGCTTACTATGCAGTAAATGGCCAGGGCTCTGGAGATTATAAGATTACACTGTAGATAAGAATAGCTGAGCATCGTTTTATGCAAGACTATTTTTATCTAATCTTTGCTCATTTTTTGTAAAGCGAAGAACAAATGGCAAATTATGCTCTAAGAGGATTTCCATATATCAGGAAACTCTTAGGGCATTTTTGTTTTATATTCCTTGGCGAAATTGACGGGGAGTGACTCCATACATAGCTTTAAAACTTCTATTAAAATAGGATAAATTGTCAAATCCTGTCTCCTGGGCAATGGTCAAGATAGGGCTGGAGGAGGCTAAAAGGAGCCGAGAAGCCATAGTAAGACGATATTCTTTTAAATATGCAACAAAAGAAGTCCCAAAGGAGTTTTTAAAAAATTTCATAAAATGCGATTGGCTGAAGCCGCTGGCTTTGGCCATTTCTTGGATAGTGAGGTTTTCAGTGTAATGGGTTTCAATATATTTAAGAATTAATTTTGCCTTGCTTAAAGACCTGCTTTTTGTAGGGCTTGGCACAGCTTCAACTGGTACAGAATGGGAAAACAGGATATAAAAAAACTGAAATAGCTGAGCTTTTACAGATAGCTGGTACGCAGGAGGACGGCTACTGCAAAGCTGGTCAGCTTGGTCCAGACAGGCTGCTGCTGCTTGGTAAGATTCCCAATGTTCATTGAGATAAACAGGAATTTCCAGATGGTGCTGTAAAAGAGGAAGAAAATATTCATTTACACATAAATCCTCTGTTCGAGGAAACAACATATCTAACTGAAAGATGATATTTTCATATTCCATGGAATGACCTTTTAACTGCTCAATAGAATGGAGCTGCCCAGGAATAATTATCAGAATATCCCCAGAAGACACTTCATAGGTGATAAAATCCACGGTCACAATGCCTTTTCCTTTTTTGATATAAATAAGTTCCATCTCGTCGTGCCAGTGCAGAGGCATCCGGCAAAAATCAAGGGGAATGGAACAAGGATATGTGGTATAAGGAAAAGATAAAGAACCATGAGAAGTTCTCTCTTGATAGTTTTCGTACTCTGCAATTTTCATAAATACCTCATTTTTGTGGATGTTTTTGGAAATAACGGTAATAATTTGATAGTATTGTACCATATTTTGCTATGATATGACAAGAAAAAACTGAGGGAATGAGCGTATAATAATACAAACTCAAGCATTTAAGCATGATTTTAAACTATTTTTCAGGATTTAGGTAAATGAAGAAAATAGGGATTAGAAAAAGGAGTAGTTATGATTTCGCTAAATGAATATGTAAAGAATTTGTATCATAAGGAGCTTAAGGAATGTTCCAATCGCCAGATTTATGATGCGCTTTTGGATATGACACAGGAAAGAGCAAAAGAAAAAGTAAGTAATCAAGGAAAGAAAAAGGTTTATTATATTTCAGCAGAATTTTTAATTGGAAAACTCTTGTCCAACAATCTAATCAACCTTGGAATTTATGATGAAGTAAAGGCAGAGTTAGAGGCAGCGGGAAAGCATTTGACAGAGATTGAGGAGTTTGAGCCAGAACCCTCTCTTGGAAATGGTGGTTTGGGACGTCTGGCAGCATGTTTTTTGGATTCCATTGCAAGTTTAGGTCTCAATGGCGATGGCATTGGATTGAATTATCATTTGGGCCTGTTTAAACAGGAATTTGAGAATCATTTGCAAAAAGAATCTGTAAATCCATGGATAGAAGAGCACAGCTGGCTTACCCGTCGTGATGTCAGCTATCCAGTAAAATTTGGAAATTTAACTGTTCATTCCTGTCTGTATGATATTGCAGTGACAGGCTATAGAAACCGTACCAATCAGCTTCATCTGTTTGATATTGATACGGTAGATGAAGGCATTGTGACAGATGGTATTTCTTTTAATAAAGAAGATATCCAGAAGAATCTCACCTTGTTTTTGTATCCTGATGACAGCGATGAGAATGGCCATCTGTTGCGAATTTTCCAGCAGTATTTTATGGTCAGCAATGGAGCTCAGTACATTTTGGATGAGTGTGTGTCCAAAGGTAGCAATCTGCATGACCTGCCAGATTACGCAGTAATTCAAATCAATGACACTCATCCAACGATGGTAATTCCTGAATTGATTCGTCTTTTGACAGAAAAAGGAATTGAGATGGATGAGGCGATTGAAATTGTATCAAAGACCTGTGCTTATACGAATCATACTATTCTGGCAGAAGCTTTGGAGAAATGGCCTATCCGTTATTTAAAGAAAGTAGTTCCTCATCTGGTACCTATTATTGAGATTCTGGATGATAAGGTGAGAAGAAGATTTGATGATACCAGCCTTGCCATTATTGATAAGGCTGACAATGTGCATATGGCTCATATTGATATCCATTATGGATTCAGTGTCAATGGTGTGGCATATCTGCATACAGAGATTCTCAAGAAAAATGAATTGCACAAGTTCTATGAGATTTATCCTGAAAAATTCAATAATAAGACAAATGGAATTACCTTCCGGCGTTGGCTTTTACATTGTAATCATTTGCTTGCTGACTGGATTACTTCCAGAATTGGAGCAGGATACAAATTAGATGCAATGGAATTGGAAAAACTTGGACAGTTCCTTGATGATGAGGAAGCTTTAAAGGAAGTTCAGGCTATTAAGCATCAGAATAAAAAGATACTCAAAGAATATTTAAAGCGAACTCAGGAAATTGAAATTGATGACCATTCCATTTTTGATATTCAGGTAAAGAGGCTTCATGAGTATAAGAGACAGCAGATGAATGCTCTGTATGTGATTCATAAATATTTAGAGATTAAAAAGGGCAAGATTCCAGGACGACCTATCACAATTATGTTTGGTGCAAAAGCAGCCCCAGCATATGTCATTGCCAAAGATATTATCCATCTGATTTTGTGTTTGGAGGAGCTGGTGAATAATGACCCAGATGTAAGTCCCTATTTAAAGGTTGTGATGGTGAAAAATTACAATGTGACTCTGGCAGAAAAGTTGATTCCAGCCTGTGATATTTCTGAGCAAATTTCTTTGGCTTCTAAAGAAGCAAGCGGAACTGGCAATATGAAGTTTATGTTAAACGGAGCTATCACTTTGGGAACCATGGACGGAGCCAAT
>DEPC01000022.1 GCA_002358555.1 Hungatella sp. UBA3402
ACTGTCTTGCAGAAATAGTGGTGAATAAATCACCCGCTGTCTACACCCTCTGCACGCCTGTAAAGCTAGACGTAAGCACCACTACGCCATCACTTTGCAGACACACAGATAATGCAAACATCTGGCACTTTATTCACCACTATTTCTGCAAGACAGTACTAGAGTCTCTCAAAGTATACCAGTCAGAAAGCTGTTTTGAGTATTACTTCTAGCTCACAACTTTTAACTAACACAACCTGTTAATTTATAGTGAGGAGAGAATCAAAAATGGCTATTGAAAAAACCTGAATTTATGCGGATTTCAGAGTTTTGCAATTATCTAATATCATAGGAGGTAGAGAGGGTTGGAGGACAATAGATTTGTTGTGGTGGGAATAAGACCGCCAGAAGAAACAGTGAATATAAAACTGCCTCCATGGTATAAGGGAAAACCCCTAATTTCCATAATATTTCTTGGCGCAATCATTCTTGGCTGCTTATTCTGTGAATGTTTTATTCCAAAAAATCCAAGCTATATGGACTTGAAAAACTGTCGGATTGCTCCAGGAAAGGATTTCTGGTTTGGGACAGATACCATGGGACGTGATATTTTTTCTATGATATGGTATGGAGGAAGGATATCTCTTTTTATTGGTTTTACGGCAACATTTATTTCCACTGGAACAGCGATTTTATTTGGTTCTGTCAGTGGGCTTGCACCCCAATGGCTGGATACTCTGCTGATGCGTCTTGTAGAAATTTTATTGAGTGTACCTGGACTTTTGTTTATCATCTTGATTCAGGCCATATTAGGAGAGGCTAATATTATCAGCATTTCTCTGGTCATTGGAATTACAAGCTGGACAACTATGGCAAAGGTAATCCGCACAGAGGTTCATCAGATGTGCAGCAGTGAATATGTGATTGCTTCCAGATGTATGGGCGGAGGATTTTTTCATATTCTGTGGAGGCATTTGACGCCCAATTTTATTTCTTCCATTATGTTTATGGCTGTTATGGATATCCGAAATGCAATCATTGCCGAATCAACATTAAGCTTTATGGGAATTGGTCTTCCCTTAGAAATTATCTCATGGGGCAGTATGCTGTCTCTTTCTGAAAATGCCCTTCTTGGCGGCTCTTGGTGGATAATTTTGATTCCTGGAATTTTTCTGGTTCTCACTCTTTTATGTGTTGCCAATATTGGAAATTATCTGCGCAGGAATGTAAATCAGAGGCAGAGTAATCTGTGAATGGTTATTCTACATAACATCTCTGTTAGCTTCTGAAATAATATAATGGAAGCGGTGTTTTGTTTCCATATAAATTTTAGCGATATAATGTTTTTAGAAACTCTGGATTTTTTATGAATGGCCTTGCAAAACCAAATAATGTCACATTACTGTTCTTATAAATTGGTTCCAAGTCAGAAAGCTCCCTCAGACCTCCTGTCAAGATGACTGGAGTGTGGACTAATTTTGCCAACCGCATCGCTCCTTCTTTGTAATATGCCCTTTCATCTGTTTTATGTGTTGACCATTTATCGCCACTCACTTCTATACAGTCAATTCCATCATCAGATAGTAGCTTAGCCATCTCCAGAAAATCTTCCACAACCAGACCTCCTGATACTTCATCAGTGGGATTCATCTTGATTCACACTGGATAGTCTGTTCCTACTATCCTCCGAATCGCCTGATATATTTCCCGAACAATCCTGATTCTATTTTCTATAGAGCCACCATATTCATCTGTACGCATATTAAATAATGGTGAGATAAAGTGAGATAGTAAATAACTATGAGCACAATGAATCTGTACCCCATCAAAACCTGCTGCCTACGCAAAATATTTGATAGTTTGGACAATATCTTCCTTTGTTATTTGCTCCGAAACTAGGCCAGATGTTGGATGTTTTACCACAGATGGACCAAGAATTCTTGCCTTTTCTGGATAACTTTGTCCCCAGGATGAACGATGTACAATTTGCATCACAATTTTAGAATCATATTGATGAATTACATCTGTCAGTTCCTTATATGCTGCTATCATTTTATCACTGTAAATGCCAAGTTGATTTTTCTGTGGTTGCTTGTAATCTGTAATATAAGTGTAACTGGTGATGATTACGCCGACTCCTCCTTTTACTAGTCTTTCATAAATTTGCCTCGTTTCTTTTGTAGGATATCCATCTTCGGTTGCCTTACCCACATATGTTGCAGAACGCACAAAATGATTGGCAGCTTCCATATTTCTGATTTTTACCCTGTCAAACAAATCCATGTATATTCCCTCCATTGACTTATTTTTTTTAAATTTTATATTCATTTATCTTATTTACAAGTACGCACATTTTTGATAGATACTATCTAAAAGGAGAGTTATATGAAAGCACCTTATGAAAGTGTAAATATCGAACCTTTTAATTATGCCATTTCCTTGATTGACGGTAAATGGAAAATACAAATTCTTTTTTGGCGCTGGAAATATGAAACTATGAGATACAGTGAACTTAAAAAATCTTTAGGAAATGTGACATATAAAATGCTTTCTAATAAATTAAAGGAATTAGAACAGGACTGTCTCATAATCCGCCATGAATATCCACAGGTTCCTCCTAAAGTTGAATATGCTCTTTCAAAAAAGGATTGAGCTTGATGCCAGTTATGCAATATATCTGCCAATGGGGACATGAGCATTATGGAGATAATTAATGATATGTAAATATATCTCACAATATATATTGGTATTTTTGGAGAGTAAATTTTTTGTAACAAAAAAGGCTTGATATTTTACAGAATATGAATTATACTAAAAACAACTTTTTGGAAGATGTCCACTTTTCAAATTTCTAAAATTTCTTTTAATCATTGTGGTGGTTTCACTAAAGTTTCATGCAGAAGAAGTAAATTTATTCTGGAAGGAGGTTACTAGAAGTATTTTATATTTTGTATTCAATGAACAATGAATTATTAAATTAACTTGTTGTGCTAATTAAAATTCGTAGACAGAAGTAATACTTCAGCCAAGCTACGGCTTCGGAGCCAGTAACACAGAGGGATACGGGCTAAAAGTTAGTAAGACTCTTGCAAATGAACTTTCGTTGGCTGCTATCTGAGATTCTTACATAAAGTTATACTTCAATTAGGCTTTTGCATTTAATTGTATAAATTCATCAGAAGTTGACCGCTATAATGCAGGCTATTTAAGATAAAATATGTCGTTTATTGCATCGATTCGTCTCGGAATTGTATATGCAATAAGTAAAATATTACATGGTTTTGGCAAAAGACTAATTGCAGAAAATTATAAGTTATGGTTGACATTTATCGGTATCTATATTATTATATAAAAAGAACATTTGTTCGTGATTGAAAAGGAGACGGGTATCTATGAATAAAGAAGAAAAGCTGAAAGCGCTGGAGGGCGCCCTGACACAGATTGAGAAAGCATATGGCAAAGGTTCCGTGATGAAGCTGGGAGATTCTGGGGCCAATATGAATATTGAAACTGTA
Source organism: Hungatella sp. UBA3402 (assembly GCA_002358555.1). Taxonomy (GTDB): domain Bacteria; phylum Bacillota; class Clostridia; order Lachnospirales; family Lachnospiraceae; genus UBA3402. The sequence continues at coordinate 3,495 of DEPC01000022.1, forward strand.
CCAACAGGTTCTTTGAGTTTGGATATTGCTCTGGGGCTTGGAGGGATACCCAAAGGACGTGTGATAGAGGTATATGGTCCAGAATCCAGCGGAAAGACTACGGTTGCATTGCATATGGTGGCAGAGGTTCAGAAAAGAGATGGAATCGCTGGATTTATTGATGCAGAACATGCATTGGACCCTGTCTATGCCAAGAAGATTGGTGTTGATATAGACAATCTGTATATTTCTCAGCCAGATAATGGAGAACAGGCGTTGGAGATTACAGAAACTATGGTACGCTCTGGAGCTGTAGATATTGTTATTGTGGACTCTGTAGCAGCTTTAGTTCCCAAGGCAGAGATTGAGGGAGAGATGGGAGATTCCCATATGGGCCTTCAGGCCAGATTGATGTCCCAGGCATTGAGAAAGCTCACCGGTGTAATCAGCAAGTCTAATTGTAGCGTCATTTTTATCAATCAGGTGCGCGAGAAGATTGGTGTTATGTTTGGCAATCCAGAAACTACAACTGGAGGACGTGCTTTGAAGTTTTATGCCTCTGTCCGTATGGAGGTAAGACGGGCAGAATCTCTAAAACAGGGAGGAGATGTGGTTGGAAGCCGCGCCAAGGTGAAAGTTGTGAAAAATAAGATTGCGCCTCCATTTAAAGAGGCTGAGTTTGATATTATGTTTGGTCAGGGAATTTCCAAAGAAGGAGATATCCTGGACCTTGCGGTAAAAGAGAATATTATAGAAAAAAGCGGTGCATGGTATGCCTATCAAGGCGCAAAGATTGGACAGGGACGAGAGAATGCTAAGACTTATCTGCGGGATAATCCAGCCATATGTCAAGAGGTAGAGGATAAAGTTCGCAATATTTATGGTCTAGCTCCTGCTGGCGGAGGAATCGCACAACAGCGTGTTGAGACGAAAGAACCAACATTGAAAAGTGGAAAAGCGTCAAAAAGTGAAAAGACATCTGTAAAAGGAACAAAAGTTGAGGCAGAAGAAGGAAAAGTTGTGGAGACAGAACCGACTTTTGAACATGAAGAAGAACCTCAGATTTAACCATATCCAGCAAGAAGTTCCCTACTTCTAAAGTGGCAGGAGCAAGTCACAAGATACACTACACAAAAATATCCAAAGGGAATATGACAGATTTGACTCAACCCCCTTTTAGAGATAAGCGAGGAATTATATGCAAATATTGTCTGTAGTCCCTTTGGATAAACGAAGAAGCAAAATTTTAACAGACGAAGATTTTGCCTTTGTTTTATATAAAGAGGAACTGAAAACTTATGAGATAGAAGAAGCGAAGGAATTACCCAAAGAAGTATATCAAGAGATTCTGCAGAAGATACTGTTTAAGAGAGCAAAAGAGAGAGCTTTATATCTGCTTAAATCGCGAGATAGAACAGAATTGGAGATACGAAAAAAATTAAAAGATGGATTCTATCCAAAAGAAGCGATTGAATATGCTATCGTATTTTTGAAAGAATATAGATTTGTAGATGATGAAAATTATGGTCGTAACTATATCCGAACCTATGGCAACAGGAAAAGCAGAAGACAGTTAGAGTTTGAACTGACCACTAAGGGGCTTGCCAAAGAGAAAGTTAGCCAACTTTTGGAAGAATGTGAAGTATCAGAGAGCAGTCAGATTCTTCGATATCTACAAAAGAAGGGGTATCAAAAGGGAATTACTTCGCCAAAGGAACGATCAAAACTGACTGCCGCCTTGATGCGAAAGGGATTTTCCTATGAAGCGGTTTTTGAACTCATGGAAGGCGATTTGGACACCTATTAGATAGGTCTGCTTATTTCTCAGGGGACTCCTTTTTATATACTATGCTGACTATACAAAATTATGGAAACAGCAGACAGCTAGTCTATTAAGAGGCGATTTTTATCCAATATGTCGTAAAACCCCTTGTTTTAGCTATAGGGATATAAGACATGTCCATCGAATTTACACAAGTAATGGAAGATGGACAAACGAAACAAAGTGCTGCGGAAGCAGCCAGCATAAACAAATATAAGATTGCACCATAGGGTATACGGGAGCAGTATCATCTAGTTTGTAGGCACTGTGTAAGACATTGAGATACCATAAGGCATCAGCCAATGCAGCAGGCAGTAGTGGTAGAAACAAGAATCCTCATGCTTTAGCTGTGGGGAGTGTTAAAGGCAAATATTAGTAACACTGGAAGCATCTGAGCTTGTTATCAGTTAGGGGACCATTCTGCCCAATCGGCGGAATGGACACTTGACATAACGTATAAAACAGTTTAAAATTGTATTGTTGTATTGCCGTACAATGAAAACTAAATAAGGAGGTGCTCCTGTGACAATAATCGCTGTAGTGGCTACAGCATTCGTTGTAGCTCCTATTACCTGGGCATTGGCAACCGCATACCGAAAAAAGACCTATGAAAGCAAAATCGGCAGTGCGGAAGAAAAGTCAAGAGAGATAATAGATGAAGCATTAAAAACCGCAGAGACAAAAAAACGTGAAGCTCTCCTGGAAGCTAAGGAAGAGTCCATACGGACTAAGAATGAATTAGACAAAGAAACCAAGGAGAGAAGAGCAGAGCTTCAAAGGTATGAAAGACGTGTACTGAACAAAGAGGAGAATTTGGACAAAAAGTCCGAGACACTGGAACGAAGAGAGACAAGCCTCTCAGCCCGTGAGGAGAATGTGAATCGAAAGCTGACAGAGGCAGAAGAACTGTTAGATAAGAGGCAACAGGAGCTGGAGAGAATTTCTGGATTGACTTCGGAACAGGCAAAAGAGTATCTATTGAAATCCGTGGAAGATGATGTGAAGCATGACACAGCCATAATGGTCAAAGAGATGGAGACTAGGGCTAAAGAAGAGGCAGATAAAAAGGCCAAAGAGTATGTAGTAACAGCTATTCAGAGATGTGCTGCTGACCATGTAGCAGAGACAACGGTCTCTGTGGTACAGCTACCAAATGATGAGATGAAAGGCCGAATTATTGGTCGGGAGGGTCGCAATATTCGTACATTAGAAACCATGACAGGAGTAGAGCTAATTATTGATGATACTCCAGAAGCAGTGGTTTTATCGGGCTTTGACCCCGTGAGAAGAGAAGTTGCAAGAATTGCCTTGGAGCGTCTGATTGTAGATGGGCGTATCCATCCAGCCAGAATTGAAGAGATGGTGGAAAAGGCGCAAAAAGAAGTAGAAGTTAATATGCGGGAGGATGGAGAGGCTGCGACTTTGGAAGTTGGCATCCATGGAATCCACCCTGAATTGGTAAAATTGCTGGGAAAGATGAAGTTTAGAACCAGTTATGGGCAAAATGCATTAAAGCATTCCATAGAAGTTGCTCAATTATCGGGATTGCTGGCAGCGGAGGTTGGAGTTGATATCCGTATGGCAAAGCGTGCCGGTTTATTACATGATATTGGTAAATCCATTGACCATGAAGTAGAGGGTTCCCATGTAAAGTTGGGAGCAGAGTTGTGTAGAAAATATAAAGAATCTGCTATAGTCACTAATGCAGTGGAATCCCATCATGGCGATGTTGAGCCAGAGAGTCTGATTTCTTGCATCGTCCAGGCGGCAGATACAATATCAGCCGCAAGACCAGGAGCAAGGAGAGAGACCCTGGAGACATATACGAACAGACTGAATCAATTAGAGGAAATTACTGATTCTTTTAAAGGGGTAGATAAATCATTTGCTATCCAGGCAGGCCGTGAAGTTCGGGTTATGGTTATTCCTGAACAAATCAGTGATGATGATATGGTATTGCTGGCAAGAGATATTTCCAAAAAGATTGAAGAATCCATGGAATATCCAGGACAGATTCGAGTGAATGTGATTCGAGAATCAAGAGTTACTGATTATGCAAAATAAAAAGGAGAGGCTCTGTGAAAAGCATGGCCTCTTTTTTATGTCCTCAAAGGTATACTTTGCAAAAAAATTTTGTTAAGAAAAAATTTTGTTGACAGTATAGGCAGAAAGGGCTAGAGTTTAAGGTATCAAAGGAGGATGGCGCAAAATGAAACGAATATTGGCATTGCTGTTTTTGGTGTTGATGATGGCAGGAATATATTCTATTCAGGCATTGGCAGATACTCCGATTTCTACAATTTCCCTAGATATAAAAAGTGATTTACAAATAGGTGCTGAGTGTTCGGAACAGGATATTGAAATTACTGTAAAAAAAGGAAGTCTTTCAGTGGGCAGTACACAGATACTTAATGGAATTCAGCAATGGGAAGGTGGTACAACTCCTAAACTTAGTATCTATCTTCATGCAGAAGAGGGATATTATTTTTCTGTAGCCCGAAAGGATATTGAAATCAAGGGCGGAACCTATGTAAATGGCAGATTGGTAAATTCTAATCTTCTGGAATTGACAGTGACCCTTCCTTCCATGACAACAACTCTGGGAGATGTGGGAGAAGCATGGTGGAATTCTAGCACAGAAGCAGGATGGGATAAGGTCGAGAATACTGGCTATTATGAAGTGTGTCTGTACCGCAATGATAAAGCTGTAGGCGGCTTTCAAAATACTGTGGAGACAAATCTTGATTTTGGAAACCTCATGGACAAAGAGGGAAACTATCGCTTTAAAGTGCGTGCAGTAAATATGAGAGATGAGGCTGTAAAAAGCAAATGGGTAGAAGTGGCACAAACCTCTTATATTGATACAAATATGGCATGGCAGCTTCGGAATCAATATGGAACTTCTATACCAGAGGGAGTGACAGAACCATCACAGATATGGCATAAAGATTATGCTTCTGACCAATTTGGCTGGATTCAGGATAAACAGGGTTGGTGGTATCGCAATCTGGATGGCAGCTATACTGCTGGTAACTGGCAGATGATTGACAATAAATGGTACTATTTCAATTCAGAAGGTTATATGGTAACAGGTTGGATAGAATGGAATGACAAATCCTATTACTGCGACCCATCAGATGGAGCTATGCAGGTAAGCAAGATAATCCCTGATGGAAGCGGCAGAAGGGTAGATTCCACAGGAGCATGGATTCAGTGAGGAATAGAGTGAAATTTTGGCTCACATCTGTTCTTTATGAAGAAAAATAAATGAAATAAAAAAATAGGGAGGTTTTATAAATATGGCAGAGAGTGTAATCCGTTTAAAAAGACAGTTAAGATACCAGGGGACCATCTTAAAAATTTATGAAGATACCGTTTTAGCTAATGGCCATGAGGCTCATTGGGACTTTATCCATCATGACGGGGCAGCAGCCGTACTTCCTGTAACTGATGATGGCAAGATACTGATGGTAAGACAGTACCGCAATGCCCTGGATAGACAAACTTTGGAGATACCAGCAGGAAAATTGGATGCCCCCAATGAGCCGAAGATAGAATGTGCTTTTCGGGAACTGGAAGAGGAAACGGGATTTAAAACTGAAAATATGGAGTATTTGATGAGTGTCAATACCACAGTAGCCTTTTGTGATGAAGCTATTGATATTTTTGTTGCAAGAAATTTAATCCCTTCCCATCAACATCTAGATGAAGATGAAGTTATTGACGTAGAGTCATGGGAATTAAAAGATTTGTTGGAACTGATTTATAAAGGTAAGATGACAGATGCAAAAACAGTGGCTGCAATTACTGCTTATGCAGTAAAATATGGTACAGATAATAACTGAGAAATTGTTAAAAAATTACTTCCTTTTCGGAATTGTGTACTCACTAAAAACAGGCTTATAAATATACATTGCAGGCAGCAGGCAAATATTTTATAATCAGGTATATAAATTGGAAGTTGCAAAGGAAAACTTTATGAAATCAGGTAATAGAAATGATGGCTGGTTAACTGGAAGACTATATTTCAACAGAGAAGATAAAAGAGTAATTATCAAGAGACCACAAAGTGGGTTTGGCTATACCATGAATTTAGGAAATACGTGGACATGGATATTTAATATTATTTTTGTAATTATTATAGTTATAAACATAATAAAATAAAAAGCAGAGCCTTTAACTCTACCTATAATACAACTAGCCTGGAAGCAGCCGGAACAACAAGTGTTATTTGAGGGCGGCAATGGGGAGGTGTTGTCCATATACACTTTATGTCAAATTCAAACCAACCTGCAATAAGCCTTACATTTCTTATCAAATAGCTACCAGATTACCTGCTTCCCTCTATTCCGCCTAATCTGGTACACTCAGTATTGTATTGATGGCGAAAAGGCTGCTGATTATATAGAAATATCGGATTCTGGTGTCATGACTTTGTTTGCCCGTTTTACTAATATGGCTAGGAAAGTTGGGGGTGGTGGATTCACCTATATAGCTAAAAATGATACCTGGTAATCATGGTTTAATTGGTCATAGTACTTGGCGGTCCAGATAGGCTTATAACCTTACTATGGAGGCTAACTACTTTGTGGGCGGTTGCTTTCCTTATGGTTAAACTATAGCATATTTAATAGATAGATTCAACCCTCTTTTTTCATCTTCTTATGCTGTGTTGTTGCCAATCGGCGTACCCTATACCCTAGTACGCCTCATTCCTTTGCCTTGCATAAAAAAATTTATCCTGCCTCAGATGTAAAGTTAATTTAAAATTATTTTTGATAGGTTGTTTGACATAAAATCATAAGGTAAAAAGAGCCTGCATATACTGTGATAACAGTAGATGGAGCGAGAAATAGTGAGAAAAATAAGAAGGGTTTCCTTTTGGAATCTCTGGCTCTTGTTGTTTGTGGGCGGAGTTTTGGGGGGAACTATATGGGCCAATCTGCTGGGCAGGGAACTGCTAGAGCAGATTGGCTATTTTGATGGCATTTTTCAAACGGGAATGAAGATGAATCATGAAGAACAATGGCAACTATGTAGGTATGTACTTAGCCAGAGAGTAGGAGAAGTATGTTTTGGAGGAATGCTCGCTATGACACCTTTGGCTGTTCCTGGATATCTGATACTCTCTTTTGGGACAGGATTTGGCATGGCAGTGGTAATAGCTGTATTTACTTTAGAAAAGGGCTGGCTGGGGATTTGGTATTGGATTATGTCTGTCATTCCCCATGGTTTATGCTACCTAGCAATTTGGCTTCTCTTGTCAGCAGCTGTGAAGGAAAAGCAGGATTTAAAAAGGGTTCGTTTTTGGCTGTTAGTAGGTATCCTGGTGACAATCGGTGGATTTTTGGAAGCCTGGGCAAATCCTTGGCTTTTAGAGTTTTTATATTCGTTGAATATCTTTTAATTTGCTAGAGAGTGTTTGAAAATTTAGTTCTGCTGCAAAACTGTTTTCCGACATATCCTAGCTAGTCAAATCACAGGTATATTTTTTAGAGTACCACTTTACAAACAGGAATGGAGCAGTGGCTATGCCTAAACACGAAAATCGACTTTTAATAGGCTAGATGCCTGCTATTTCTATGATTTTGTGTGGTCAATAAGATAAATTGTATACTTCTGTCTGAATTATTATCGGCGATTACCAATAAATGAAGAAAAGTAGAGAAAATATGTTTGATTTTATCGAAAAAGGCATATATAATGGTAATCAAACATCAAAAACCCACTTTTGGGAAATAATGTCCAAGGGAGCAGATAATGGAGACAGAAATAAGACAATTTATGGAATATCTTGCGCAAGAAAAACATGCCTCAAAAAACACACAGATGTCTTATAGACGGGACTTAAGCCAGATGTGGGAATATTTAAGGGAACAGGGGATTACAGATCCAGCAAAGGTGACGAAAACCTTGTTAAATTCTTACATCTTGTATCTAGAAAAACAGGGCAAAGCTACTACCACGATATCTCGTATGTTGGCAGCTATAAAAGCTTTCTTTCACTTTGAATTTTGCCAAGGAAAGATACGAAAAGACCCTGCACAGCTTTTGAAGGCTCCCAAAGTAGAAAAAAAAGCACCTACCATTTTGGGTGTTGAGGAAGTGGTTAATCTGTTGAATCAGCCTGATAGTGGTTCGCCAAAAGAACTTCGAGATAAAGCCATGTTGGAACTTTTGTATGCCACAGGAATTCGAGTTTCAGAGCTGATAGGATTGAAACTGGAAGATATGAACCTTCCAATCGGATTTATTACTTGTCGAGATGAACATAAAGAGCGCACAGTTCCTTTTGGAAAAATGACTAGACAAGCATTGGAACAATATTTGGAACAGGGACGGGGAAAACTTTTGAAAGGAAAGCAATCCCAATGGCTGTTTGTAAACTGTAGCGGAAGTCCTATGAGCCGACAAGGATTTTGGAAAATTATCAAACATTATGGGGAAAAGGCTGGAATAGCAACAGATATTACTCCTCATACATTGCGCCACTCTTTTGCGGCTCATCTGATTGGAGGAGGAGCAGACATTCGAGCAGTGCAAACTATGATGGGACATTCAGATATGGCTACAACCCAGGCATATGCAGCATATATACAGAAGGAAGATTCTGTGAGAACAGAATATAGCAATGCACATCCAAGACAATAGGTAGAATTCTGTGTTAGAAACCCAATCCCCTTTGTTTGAGAGTAGCAAGTTTGGGGATTGGGTGATTGATTTTAGGAGATGGAAGAGGTTCCTTTCACTTCTTGGTTGAACAAAATCTCCACATAAGCTAGAACTAATGGTGCCACACCTTTCGCATCATTTTGAACAATAGGTTCTCTCATATAATAGTCAAAGGTGCCTTCTCGTTTCTCTTTATTCCCAAGTCCTGCCACCAGGCAAATGCCCCCAAGCTGTAATTCTCCATCTTTTTCTGACAAATATTTCTGACAGATACCTTCAAACGCCTTTTTTCCATAAGCAAAATAAGAAGAGCTTAACAGACCCAGCCGGACACTTTTCATGATAGCATAAGCAAAGATGGCAGAGCCAGAAGTCTCCAAATAATTGGGGGAAATACCTCCGCGATTCACAACTTGATAAAACATACCAGTTTCTTCGTCTTGATAGGGCAACATAGAATCAATAAGTTCTCGATAGAATCTGGACAATTCTCCTTTTTCTTCAGACATAGAATCTGGCATAATCTCTACCGTATCAATCAATGCCATCGCATACCAGCCTAAAGCACGGAGCCAAAAATTATCGGATAATCCAGTAACTTTGTCACACCAGAAGGATTGCCGTGAATCATCATAGGCATGATAATAAAGACCATTGCGCAAATCTCTCATAAGACGATATACATTGAGAAACTGTTGATAGCTGTCATGGCAATTTTTCCCTTTGTTGTAAGTAAGTTCATATTGCATATAGAAAGGTTGAGCCATATATAAGCCATCCAGCCAAATTTGGTTCGGATAGATCTGTTTATGCCAGAAATTACCTGTGGAGGTACGTGGTTGACTTTTTAGCTGACTATATATCGTATCAATAGCTTTGCGGTACTTTTCTTTGCCTGTCAATTCATATAAATCAAATAAAGTTTTTCCAGCATTTACATTGTCCAAGTTGTATTCTTTTGGGTCATAGGAAGTAATGGAGCCATCCTCTTGAACAAAATAGTCAATAAAGCGGTCAGCAAATTCTAGATATTTTGGGTCTTTTCTGATGTGGTACAATTCCAGAACAGCTTTAATCATACAACCATCAATATAATTCCAGGAAGGCTTTTTTCCCTGTTTGATTTTTTCAATATTCCATACAGGAGCCTGGGGACTGCTCTTTTCTAGCAGTTGGTCAATGTAGCGGTCCAGAATTTCCATAATACATACCTCTCTCTTTCTGTGTTGTTAAATGAAACAAAAATAAAAATGTTCAAACGTTTGCATATGTTTATATAGTACCATAAAATTAAAACGATTAGAATTAGATATTATATACAAAAAATATATAAAAACCTATACAGATTGACTAATTGACATATGGTATCAACAATGCTAAAATTGAACCATCAAAAAAATCTAATGCATGTTTGTTCATAATATCAAGAATGAAAGTAGTTATATATGGCGAATATGCATAATTTTTTTAAAATATGTGCAAACCTTTGCAAAATGTAGAGAACGATAAAAAATTATTTTGATTGTATAAGGTGCACATAAATAAAAGAAAGGGAGAAGATTTCATGAGAAAAAGTATTAAGAAAGCAATGTCCTTGGCATTAGTGTCTGTTATGGCATTATCACTGGCAGCATGTGGTGGCTCATCCGGTGGTGGAGCATCTTCAGGTGGCAGCTCAGGTGATTCTGGAGATGGCCAGGTAGAACTGAAATTTTCCTGGTGGGGCGGTGACTCCAGACATGAGGCTACTGAGAAAGCGATAGCAGCATTTATGGAAAAATATCCTAATATTACAGTAACAGCAGAATATGGTGCATGGTCCGGCTGGGAGGAGAAACAGGCTTTGAACATCATGGGCGGAAATGCAGCAGATGTTATGCAGATAAATTGGAACTGGATTGAATCCTATAGTGGCAATGGCACCAATTTTGCCAATTTGGAAGATTATTCCGATGTTCTCGATCTAACTCAGTTCCCAAGTGATAGTTTGGAATTGTGTAAAGCTGATGGAAAACTGATGGCAGTACCTGTTGCATTGACAGGAAGATTGTTCTATTGGAATAAGACTACCTTCGATGAAGTTGGGGTTGCTATTCCTACTGATGAAGCCTCTCTTTTGGCAGCAGGTCAGGCATTTGCAGCTCATGACCCAGACTATTATCCATTGGCTTTGGGCGAATATGACAGAATGATTTTCATGGTATATTACTTGGAGTCTGTATATGGTAAACCATGGGTACAGGACGGCCAGATTCAATATAGTGCAGAAGAAGTAAAGGGTGCAATGGAATTTATCAAGAAATTAGAAGATTCTCATGTAATTCCTACACTGGCGGTTTTAAATGGTGATATGGCAGATTCTATTGACAAGAACGCAAAATGGATTGACGGAAAGTATGCAGGGATTCTAGAGTGGGATTCTTCTGCCTCCAAGTTTGAACAGGCAGTGGAAGAAAGTACTAACAAACCAGGTCAGGAGTTTGTAATTGGCGAGTTTATCAAGTTCGGAGATTATGATGGAGGATTTACCAAGATTTCTATGGGGCTTTCTGTGGCAGCAAGCAGCGCTCATCCAAAGGAAGCTGCTATGCTTATCAATTTCTTATTAAATGACCCTGAAGGTGTTGAGATTTGTTCTACAGAGCGTGGTATCCCATGTTCTGCTGCAGCAGTGGCAATCCTGAATGAAAAAGGATTGGGCAATGAATTGGTAAAAGAAGCTAATGCAAAGGTTCTAGGATATTCTAAGTTCCCTCTGGATACCAAGTTTGAGCACAATGATTTAAAGGCCAATCCAGATGGTGTTTACTATAAAGTATTCGGCAAGTTCAGCTCTGGAGATACCGATGCAGCAAAGGCAGCAGAGGACTTAATTAAGGGTGTTAATGAATGCCTGAACAACTAATCGGGAAAGCAGACTCTAAAATATGAATTGGAGAATGTTCAAAGCATATCATATGGCATCATGAGAATACTTCACAAGCCGTCGGAATTAGCTCCGGCGGCTTGAATAAAGAAGGGATATCAAAAAAGGAAATGGATGTAAAAGAGGCAGTTAAGGATAAAGCGCAGTATAAAGATATTGTTGCATATTTTCAGGGAATGGATAGGATTAGCACAGAACAGTTAGTGCTGCTGATTGATACGATAAGTCTCATGTCAGAAGAAATATTTGAGCACTATAAAGCCTTGCAGGTGATATTCAAAAAGGTGGTGTCTGAAATATTAACGAGAAGAAATCAGGAGGGTAATTTTGACTTTCTGACAGATTCTCAAAAATGTCAGCTCTCATATGCGATAGAGAAGGCAGGGAACTTAAGAGTTCTTCTATCAGAAAAATATGAAGAGTATGACAAAGAGCTATTAGCTACATAGGAATCGTGCAGGAAAAAATTTTAGGAGGTAACAGCATGAAGCAGAAAAGTGGCTTTAACAAAGTGTTGACAGAAAACATTGGCTTCTGGTTTATAGTGCCATGGCTTATTGGTTTTCTGTGCTTTAAAGTGTATCCGTTTGCATCTTCTCTGTATTACAGCTTCACCAACTATGACTTGTTTACTGGTATCAGCAAGCATGGTCTGATGAACTATCAAACTATTTTTACAGATGAAGATATCATTAGGGCATTCCAGGTAACATTCAAATATGCAATCTTTGATGTGCCTATGAAGTTGGCATTTGCATTATTTATTGCATATATCCTAAACTTTAAGCTGAAAGGCGTGAATTTCTTTAGAACTGCATATTATATCCCATCTATCTTGGGCGGTTCTATAGCAATTGCGATTTTGTGGAGAGCTGTATTTAACACAGATGGTCTGATCAATACAGTAATCACAGCTTTTGGAGCAGAAAAGATTAACTGGATGGCAAGTCCTAATGGTGCATTGACCGTTATTGTTCTGCTTCGTGTATGGCAGTTCGGTTCTGCCATGGTTATCTTCTTGGCAGCATTAAAGGGTGTATCAGAGGACCTCTATGAAGCAGCTTCCATTGATGGAGCTGGAAAATGGACACAGTTTTTCAAAATTACAGTTCCTTTAATCACTCCTGTTATTTTCTATAACCTGATTACTCAGCTTTGCCAGGCATTCCAGGAGTTCAATGGACCATTCCTAGTAACAAAGGGTGGCCCAAATGGTGCAACAACCTTGATTTCTATTTTGATTTACAACAATGCATTCCTGCGTCACAAGATGGGTATGGCAAGTGCTCAGGCATGGGTATTATTCGTGATTGTATGCGTACTTACCGCAGTTGCATTTGTAAGCCAAAAGAAATGGGTTTACTATTCAGACGAAGATGGGAGGTAAATGACTATGACAAGAGAACAAAGAAGAAAAATCAGTACCGTGATTCGTTATACCCTTTTGGTCGCAGTTGGATTTGTTATGGTTTATCCTCTGATTTGGATGGTAGGTGCTACCTTTAAGACAAACTCGGAAATCTTTACTAGCGCATGGTTTTGGCCAAAGAATCCGGTATTTGATGGTTATGACAATGCATTTAAGAGCTATGGCGGTAAGATTAACTTGCTTACCTCCATGTTGAATACCTATAAAATCGTAGTTCCAAAGGTTATCTTCACTATCATTTCTGCTACCATTACTGCCTATGGTTTTGCAAGATTTGATTTCAAGGGCAAAGGAATTATGTTTTCCTTGATGATGGCTACCCTGTTTCTGCCACAGGTAGTTTTAAACGCTCCACAGTATATTATGTTCAATAACTGGGGATGGACCAACTCCTACTTACCACTGGTAATCCCGTCCCTATTTGCGGCTGATACATGCTTTGTATTTATGTTGATTCAGTTCCTCAGAGGTGTACCAAAGGAATTGGAGGAGGCTGCAAAAATTGATGGTTGTAACTCCATTAAGACTCTTTGGTATGTAATTGTTCCTATGTTAAAGCCATCCTTAGTATCTTGTGCATTGTTCCAGTTTATGTGGACTTCTAATGACTTTATGGGACCATTGATTTATATCTCTGATATGGATAAATATACAAATTCCATCTATCTGCGTATGTCTATGGATGGTGATGTAGGATTCCAGTGGAATAGGATTTTGGCGATGTCTCTGATTTCCATTCTTCCATCCCTGATTGTATTCTTCTGTGCTCAGGATTCGTTTATTGATGGAATTGCAGCAGGTGGTGTAAAAGGCTAATATGTGGTCTTCCTTGATAGGAACTAGTGCAATGGAATACGAAATAGAAAAGGAGGGGATTCTCATATGGGAATCCCCTTTTGTGTATAGCCCCGTGCAGAGGAAGCATGCCGCTAAGGCGGCGCATGGTATAGGGCGAGTAGGGAAAATCTTCCCT
>DEPC01000210.1 GCA_002358555.1 Hungatella sp. UBA3402
TTGACCGTTGACTGGCTCGGCCGGGTTTGCTATTTATCCGGCAAACTTGAATTTATTTTAAGCTATCACGTTTTACCTTTTTAAGCCTTACTATCATTACCATAGGAATTTCTTTATTGTTTTTGAAACATTCTTCATAAAATCCATCAATGACAAATCCAGCTCTGAAACAAAGGTTAAAAATATCTTGTATGGAACGATGATAATAAATCTGCTCCTCCGGCTGCCCTTCGATCGCTATATCATAGTAACTGTGCGGTGTCATATATTTTTCAGTCAATGTGATAAAACAAGGGTGCTGCGTTGCAAAGACAAAAATCCCGTTTTCCTCCAATAGTTCATAAACAGCCATAAAAAGCGGTTCAATATCCGTAATATCCATAATTGCCATATTAGAAACTGCTTTCGTAAAGGCTCGATTTCTTTTTAATCCTAATAAGCTTTCTCTATTGGTCGCATCCGCTACGCAAAACTCAATTTGTTTTGCATATTGTGATCGCCGTCTTTTAGCCAATTCTATCATTTTTTTGCTGTAATCAAAAGCGACGACCGAAGCGCCTCTCTGTGCAAGATACGAAGAATAATTTCCATTGCCGCACGCAATATCCAAAATGTAATCCGAAGGATCAGGAGAGAGAAGTTCCGTTACTTTGGGACGTACTACCTCTCTGTGAAATTCATTGGATTCGTCACCCATTGCATCATCCCAAAATTGTGCGTTTTTCTCCCAGATCTTTTTGCTTTCCTCTGTTCCCATGTTCTCTCCCACTCCCAAAATTTGCCTTTTTGCTTCCATTAAATCTTCCTTACTATATTCCATTGTTACCCTCCATAACTTCTGATTGTTGCCGTCTTGACTATTATGTATCTTTTCTTTCCAAAATGGTATAGGCTTTTATTTTTATAATGCTGCAAAACTTTTCTTCTGTAAGGTATTCAAAGGATATTTCCCTTTGCCGCCGCTATTGGAAAGCCAAAAGCAGCGGCTTTTTTACGCGATATGACCGAAAAGACTAGAAAGCAGGATATGTCATCATTTGTCATTTCTTCTCAATGTAATAACTGCATGGCATATCAAGCCAAATACAAGAGAAAAACAGCCACCGCCAAATAGTGATGCTCCCCACCCTGCACCCGACATTGTCATAAAACCGCCAACAAAGAAAATACCAATGCCAAGAAATATCCCGACACCATAAAAAAGTCCAATTGCCATATCATACTTATTAAATTGTCGTTTCTCTTTTTTTCACATGTTTCCATTTTTGTTATTACCTCCTTCGCAAAATCGTCCATGTGGACTCCAAAAAGAAAACAAATTTTTTTCAACGTATTTAAATCGGGTTCATTAACATCTCTCTCCCAATTCGATAGCGCCTGCCGGGTAACATTCAATTTCCCAGCCAGTTCTTCCTGTGTCATTCCCGATTGTGTTCGCAGATGACGTATTTGCTTTCCTGTTGTAATATCCGTCTGTTTCTGGTTCAAAATGGTTCCTCCTCTCTGATGCTGATTTTATCAATGATATTTCGCAATAGCCAGCAATGAACGTTTGCATTGCGCAAGATGTTACATTATCTTCTGAAACATATGCCGGATCTTGTCTAAACGGCTGTTCGGGCGGCGTGGCTGAAACACAGGCTCGCCGGAAGTTTCCTGATACCCTTTTAATTCTGTAATGCAGACACTTCTTCCATTTGTATAAAAATTCAAATCATTTCTATATTCACCAATACAACGGGCAGGGATTTCCCCCTTAAAAATAACTTCATCTTTTTCAAGTCTGGTTGATTCAATGATTGCGCAATACTTTGGTGCGTCATTATAAGCCCGTGAAAGATATTCCTGCGGTGCAAAAAGGGTAAAGGAAAGGTATGGTTCCAACAGTTGTGTTCCTGCTTTTTTCAATGCCTGCTCCAACACGACAGGCGCAAGAAAACGAAAATCAGCGGGGGTGCTGACCGGGCTGTAATAAACTCCATAATCAAAACAAATTTGGCAGTCTGTCACTCCCCAGCCATATAAGCCCTGCTCCATTCCATAACGCACACCCTCCATGACGGCATTTTGAAAACTTTGGTTTAAATAGCCGAGAGATACCTCGCTTTTATATTGTGTTCCGCTTCCAACAGGAAGCGGTGTTACAGTCAAACCAATAGATGCCCAAAACGGATTCGGCGGCACTTCAATATGAATCGTGCAGCTCGCTTTTTTTTGCGGTCTTTCCAGATAAATAACCGAAGGCTCTTTCATAGCCACGCCCACATGATATTTTTCTTCTAATAGCGAACAAATAACTTCTAACTGTACTTTTCCCAAAAAAGATAATATAATCTCATGTGTAACAGTATCAATGTCAAAATGCAAAAGAGGGTCTGTATCAGCAATCTCTGCGAGGGCATTTAACAGGGCTTCCCTTTGCTCCGGCTTTTGCGGCTCTACCGTTGTCCGAAGTAATGGCATGGGATTATCAATCCGTGTTTTGTGAGGCAGGAGTTTTTCATTTCCCAGAATGTCGTTCAGTTTCAAAGTATCATCAGCTAAAATAACAATTTCTCCCGGACAGGCATGGTCAACCGGGACGATTTCACCATTTGACGGAATACACATTTCTGTAATCTTTATTTTTTCCTTTTTTGACAGCAGCAGGGTATCCCGTAAATGGAGCGTCCCATGATACAGGCGTAAATAAGAAAGCCGTTTTTTCCGCTCTGTATACTCAACCTTAAAAACATATCCACATAATTCAGACTGAATATCGTCCGTTTCTGTAATGAAAGTTTCTATAATCGCTTCAATCAGTTTTTCTGTTCCTAAATTGTCTTTTGCACTCCCATGATAAACAGGAAACAAAGAGCAGCATCTGGTTCTTTTGCACTTTTCATATTGTAATTCCTGTATATCCAAAGAATCCTCTGCAACATATCGTTCTAATAGTTCATCGCTTCCGGAAATAATCATATCCCATTTGTCCAAATCAGAAATATCGGTCATGGTTATCTTTGGCGACAGGGAAACCTCCTGCATGACAATCATATCACTGGTAAGTTTATCTTTAATGCTTTGGTAAACACACTGCAGGTCGATCCCATTTTGGTCTATCTTATTTATAAAGATAATTGTCGGAATGTCCATTTTCTGAAGCGCATGGAATAATATACGGGTTTGTGCCTGTACGCCGTCTTTTGCCGAAATGACTAAAACAGCTCCGTCAAGGACAGATAAAGAGCGGTATGCTTCGGTTAAAAAATCCATATGACCGGGAGTGTCCACGATATTGATTTTATAATCATTCCAGCA
Source organism: Hungatella sp. UBA3402 (assembly GCA_002358555.1). Classification (GTDB taxonomy): domain Bacteria; phylum Bacillota; class Clostridia; order Lachnospirales; family Lachnospiraceae; genus UBA3402. Next base: position 3,301 of record DEPC01000210.1, read on the forward strand.
AAAAGAAGTAACCGCTGTCTGAATGGTAATTCCGCGCTGCCGTTCCAAAATCATAGTGTCTGTTCTTGTAGTTCCTTTATCCACGTTTCCTTGTTCCGCAATCGCTCCACTGGTGTACAGCAGGCTTTCCGTCAATGTTGTTTTTCCTGCGTCTACATGGGCGAGAATTCCAATATTGATTATTTTCATG
>DEPC01000043.1:0-14587 GCA_002358555.1 Hungatella sp. UBA3402
GATCCGGAACGCCATAAAGATATGCGTATTCCGATAAGCCAGTTGGTATCCTACGAAAATTTGTAATGGGAGCGATTACAAATATTTAAACATGACAGAGCTGTTGCAAAATACCATGACTTTACCATAGATAGATGTGATATTCCAAATATCCATCCTGTATATAGTAGAAATCTATTATTTTGCAACAGCCCCATTGTGTTTTTTGACTTAGTATGCAGTAAAGCCGTCGTTTGTTGCGCTGCCTATAAATTGCCCTATATTAAAATACCTTTCCGGCAAACAATGTTCCTGCCCCTCTGCCCTTTATGATGTCATAGAGTGCTTCGGGCTTTTTCCCATTTGTGATAATTGTGTCTATGCCCTGTGTGGTAGCTAATCCGGCAGCCCTTAGTTTTGTTTTCATACCGCCTGTTGCACGTCTTGAACCTGCCCCGCCTGCAAGGGAATATACTTCTTCATCAATCTGCTCTATCCTCTTTATCAGTTTTGCGTTGATATGCAGACGCGGATCAGCGTCATACAGACCGTCAATATCTGACAGGATGACTAACAGTTTCGCTCTGCATAAAACAGCGACAACAGCAGAAAGCACATCATTATCACCAAACAGTTTATCCTTTGATTCTATCTCTGTAAACTTCACAGAATCGTTTTCATTGACTATGGGAATGATTCCCATTTCAAGCAATGTGTTAAATGTATTTATCAGATTTTCCTTTTTTTCTTCCTGCTCAATATCATTCTCATTTAACAGGATTTGTGCGATTGTCTTATCATAATCACCAAAAAATTTATCGTACAGGTACATAATACTGCATTGCCCTACTGCCGCTGCTGCCTGTTTCATACGCATACTGAAGGGGCGTTCTTTCATGTTCAGTTTATTTGTTCCTACCGCAATCGCACCAGAAGATACTAAAATCTAAAATCACTTCATGCCCCATATTCTGAATATCAGACAGAGTACACGCAAGACGGTCAAAGGAACGCAGGTCGCTTTTTCCCATTTCATTTGTAAGGGTGGAAGTCCCTACTTTTATCACCATCCTGTTTTGGTAAAGTCCCATATCACACCTCAATCGCAATTGCCGTATGTTTGGTATAGGGTAGAAATTTTCGTCTTCCGTCCGTATTTTCATATAGCCTATTGTTGTACCATCGCTGCACCCATACCATTCTTCTAAAAGCACTTCTTTGTCAAATATAATCTGCACCTTGTTTTCCTCGTCCGAAAGACTGCTAAAAACAATAGCTGCACCAATTTTTGTGCCGAGCATAGTTTCCATATCTTCTGAGGGGGCAAAGGAAACGCGGGAAACTCCTAACACATTACTGAAATCTTTAGAACAAAACGGCTTATTTCCCACTGTAATGAACAGATAAAACTGTGTCCGCTGGCGGTTACAGAGAAACAGCGTTTTCACCATGCGCATATTTAGTTTTTCATCAATGGCGACACAGTCTTCCATTGTGATCGCTTCATCTGTATCAACACGCTCAAAAGGAATTTGCAGTTTTCCCAGAACTTCGTAAACAAGTTCTTGAAGTCTTGTCTGAAAATGAGAGGGGGATTTGGTCTGAATTTCACTTACATAAAACATTTTTCGGTCACACTCCTACCTTGACTTTTTTGTGTATTCAGTTTATCATTTGTTTTATAATAACAAAATCGAATGTTTATCATAGTAAATATGATAAAATCAGATATAAGGTGGTAATGATATAGATATGAATATTCAAAAATATATGGCATTTGTGAAAACCGTGGAGTATGGCAGTTTTACAAGAGCCGCTGAAATGCTGAATTATTCCCAATCCGGCATTAGCCGTATGATTAACGATTTGGAAAAAGAATGGAAAGTTGTCTTACTGGAAAGAGGAAAGTCCGGCGTAAAACTGACAAGCGACGGAATGAAACTGCTTCCTTATGCAAAAAATGTCTGCATGGAATACGAAAAATTGCAGATGGAAGTGGACGAGTTGAACGGACTGCAGTCAGGGCTTATCCGTATTGGCACGTTCTCAAGCGTGGCGACACATTGGCTTCCAAACATTATCAAAAATTTTCAACTGGCATATCCGGGCATTGATTATGAATTGCTTCTTGGTGATTATACAGAAATTGAAGAATGGATAGCAGACGGACGTGTTGATTGTGGTTTCCTGCGTCTACCCACCCGTTCCGAATTTGAAACCTATTTTTTGGAGCAGGACAGGCTCCTTGCTATTCTGCCAGAAAACCATTCTCTTGCGCACCTTGAAAAATTTCCGGTGGTAGCCTTATGTGACGAACCATTTATGTTATTGGAAAAGGGAGCAAAAGCAGAGATTTCAGAAATATTTGAACGCTGTAATCTGACACCCAAAATCCATTTTACAACATGGGACGATTATGCTATCATGTCAATGGTGGAAAGCGGGCTTGGTATCAGCATTCTGCCGGAATTGATATTGAAACGTGTTCCCTACGGAATTGTTGCAAAAGAATTAGATGTTCCTGCATATAGAAAGATTGGTATTGCTCTCCGAAGCAAGAAAAATGCTTCCCTTGCAGTAAAGCGGTTCTTAGATTATCTGCAATATCGTTAATTTCTCAAAAAATGAATATACAAAAAGGTTGCATATATATGTGCTTTTTGTAATTGTAAGAAACAAAAAACTGTATATCCTTCCATAGATACACAGTTTTATATCTTTTACAATTCTATTTTTTCGAGCTCCCGGCCGGATTCGAACCGGCGACCTACGCATTACGAATGCGGCGCGCTACCAGCTGCGCCACGGAAGCAACCACTATATCTGAAACTTATGAATCCTACAATTCAACCAGTTTCAATGACCAATCCGGGAATCGAACCCGGGTTTACGCCGTGAGAGGGCGTCGTCTTGACCGCTTGACCAATTGGCCTCATATTAACTCGAGGCGACGGGATTCGAACCCACGACCTCTGCGTCCCGAACGCAGCGCTCTACCAAACTGAGCCACGCCTCGATACTTGGCTAGTATAATATAAATTGTCGAAATTGTCAACACCAATTTTCACAATTCTCGAATCCCTCTATCACCCTTTATAGCAATTCGCCAAGTATGAAAGCTGACCCAATTTAATGTTTCTTGCATTTTCATTGAATTTTTTCTATACTATTATTATCTATAACTTTGATACCACAATTCCACCTTTACATAAGTAGATTTCAGGTGGTCTTTCTAAAAGGAGACACTATGCAGATTACCTCTCTTTGCATTAAAAATTTCAAGTCTATCAAGCATCTGGAGATTTCTGATATTGACAATTCTTTAATCCTTGTGGGAAAGAATAATACTGGAAAAACGGGCATATTAGATGCTATTCGTGCTGCCTTTGGCTCCTATCAGGTATCTCTTATGGATTTCAATGAGAAAAAACAGAATATTGAAATCTCTATCACCCTTCGCTTAACAAATGATGATTTTACCCGATTACATTCAAATGGTGTTATCAATTCCTATAAACGATTTGATGCATGGAAACGAGACTTTTCTACAAAGCTTCCTTCTCTCCATGACGACCTTCTTATGTTCACTTGTATCATTAACCAGCATAGAGAGCTTCGCTATTATGATGGCTTTCGCAGACATAATCCATACTTGGCAGAATTATTTCCTCAGATTTATTATATAGATACTAGTCGAAATTTAAAGCCATTTCAGGAAGACCTTCTCATGTTTCAAGAGGATGAACAGCTTATTCATCTGCGTTCCAATGTCTGTTTGTTCGACACTGCACGAATCTGTAATCAATGTTTCCGATGTGTTGGGCTGATTAACCAGAAAAAGCCAGAAGATTTGACCTTACAGGAGACTGCTAGGCTGCTAGAATACAAGATGTATCACTTAAATCTCAACGATTTCTCCCAAAAGGTCAATGAAAATTACAGGAAAAATGGCGGAATCCACGAAATTCTTTACACCTTAACCTTTGACCCAGATGCATTGTTTCATGTAACAGCAGAAGCCTGGCATAAAGAGCAGCAATGTCTCAGCCCTGTAGAACAGCTCGGAAATGGTATGAGAAGCATTTATATGCTATCCCTTTTGGAAACTTATATTGAGGATAAAAAACGAATTCCCAGTATTATTTTGGTGGAATATCCAGAACTCTTCCTCCACCCTTCTTTACAGAAAACTGCTAGTGAAATTCTCTATCAGCTTTCAAAGAAAAACCAAGTAATCTTTTCTACTCATTCGCCAGCCATGATTTCTAATTTTACTCGCCGTCAGCTTCGTCAAGTAACCTTAGACTCTCATGGGTACTCTATCATTCGACCTCACACAGATATTGACCAGATTTTAGATGATTTAGGCTACAGTGCTAGAGATTTGCTGAATGTTGAATTTGTATTTATTGTGGAGGGAAAACAGGACAAAAGTCGTCTTCCTCTTTTATTGGAAAAATATTATTCTGAAATTCACAGTCCAGATGGCAGTCTGTCCAGAATTTCGATTCTCACTACCAATAGCTGCACCAATATTCGCACCTATGCCAACTTAAAATATATGAATCAAGTATATTTAAAAGACCAATTTCTAATTATTCGAGATGGTGATGGAAAGAACCCCGAACTTCTGGCAGAGCAACTATGTCAATATTATGATGAGCGCAATCTGGAAGATGTCGATAAGCTACCTCAAATCCGACGACGCAATGTGCTGATTCTTAAATACTATTCCTTTGAGAATTACTTTTTAAATCCACAAATTATGGCACAGCTTGGAATTGTGAAAGATGAAGAAGCTTTCTGGGATATCCTCTTTTCCAAATGGAAAGAATATCTTTATCGGTTATCCAGTGGACACCATTTCATAGAAGTTTTGGGAAGAGACTTAACATCCAAAGATGATTTAAAAGAAAACTTTGAAACCTTTAAGATTTATATGAGAGGTCATAACCTATTTGACATTTTTTATGGCCCTTTTAAAAATACAGAAAATGAATTGCTAAAACAGTATATGGACTTAGCCCCCAGAGAAGATTTTCAGGATATCTTAGATGCAATAGACAGCTTTCCATTTTTTGATAGCAGAAAAAAACAGGAATCTTCTAAACGATAGGGTATAAAAGATATTTTTTATCAGAAGTTAAGAGATTACATAGATAAAACTGCGAATGCTTCAAGTGATAACAAGTTTACAGAATCGAGTAGGGGAGAGTTTCCTTACTCGCTGTGCCCCATGCGCCGCTTTAGCGGCATACTTCCTGTGCATAGCAAAAAGGGTGGAATATTACCACCCTTTCCTCCATGTAGCTGGTGAAAATAAAATCAACATAGGAAATATTTCCAGTCTTCCAGCTAACATATCAAACATTAAAACATATTTGGATAACATCGACAACTGAGAGAAGTTACACATAGGTCCCACCCCTGCAAGGCCAGGTCCAATATTGTTAAAGGTAGCTGCAACTGCAGTAAATGTAGTCGTAAAATCAAAATTATCTAAGCTGACTACCAGAACAGAAGCTGCAAAAATAAAAATGTAGGCAATAAAATAGTTATTGATTGACCGCATAAGTCCTGAATCTAATGCCTTTCCCTCCAGCTTCAATACCTTTACACTTCTTGGATGAATCAATGCTGACAATTCACTTTTTACAGATTTCAGCCAAATCATGATTCTTGAGACTTTCATTCCACCACCAGTGCTGCCTGCACAGGCTCCCACAAACATCAAGGCAATAAGAATCGTCTTGGAAAGTTCAGGCCAGGTATCAAAATCTACTGTGGAAAAACCAGTTGTTGTGATGATAGAGCCAACTTGGAATGCTGCATGATGAAAAGCTTCAAATACACTTCCAAACATACCTCGAATATTATAAGTAATCACTAACACGGAAACCAAAATAATTCCTAAATACATCCGTGCCTCCTCACAGGAGAATGCATCTTTGAACTTCTTTACACGCAAAAGATAATAGACATTAAAATTGACACCAAATAAAATCATGAACACAGTCACAACTCCCTGAAGATAATAACTGTCATAAAAAGCGATGCTGTTGTTCTTAATTCCAAAACCTCCAGTTCCAGCTGTTCCAAAGCTAGTAGCAAGAGAATCAAATAAAGGCATTCCTCCTAAAAGGAGCAACACTACTTGAATCAGAGTCATTACCAGATAGATAATATACAAAATTTTTGCTGTCGTTTTTACCTTGGGCGCCAATTTTCCAACAGAAGGTCCAGGGCTTTCTGCTCTCATAATGTGCATGGCATATCCACCTCCTGCCAAGGGAAGGATGGCCAAAATAAATACCAAGACACCCATGCCACCTACCCAATGGGTAAAGCTTCTCCACATAAGCATGGACGGAGACAAGCCCTCTACATTATTTAAAATACTTGCCCCTGTGGTAGTAAACCCAGAAATTGTCTCGAACAAAGCATCTGTCAAAGATGGGATTTCACCACTAATCCAAAAAGGGAGTGCACCAAAAAAGCTTAGTACAATCCAGATAAGGGCTACTGCTACAAATCCCTCCTTGGCATAAAAAACAGTATTGTTTGGACGCTTATGCGTAGTCACCCATCCAATGATTCCACAAACTGCCATAACTGCTAAAAAAGAACCAAGTCGCCCATCTCCATAAATCAAGGACACAAAACAGGGAAGCAGCATAAGCAGTGCTTCAATATTCAATACCCATCCTAAAAAATAGAATATAATTCCAATATTCATAATCTGCCTTCCCTATTTCAAAATGTCTTTTAAATCTTTAAGTCCTGTCGCTGTAGTTACAATGATGACCGTATCCCCCACTTCAATGGTATCCTTGCCTCGTGGAGTAATGATTCGTCCATTTCGGTTAATACAGGCCACCAAAAGGTTTGGTTTTAGAGATAATTTTTCCAAGGAAATACCAATGATAGATGGCTCATTTCCTACTCTAAATTCCAATGCCTCTGCCTTATTCGCCACGATTTTATACAAAGTTTCTACATTGCTTCCTAGAGAATTCTGCATGGCGCGGACATACTGTACGATGCTCTCTGCTGTGATTAACTTGGGATAAATCACGCTCCCTAAATTCATATCATTAACTACACTTTCAAATGTAGTTCGGTTTACCTTTGTGATTAACTTAGCCTTTGACTGGCTGGCAGCATACAGAGACAGAATAATATTTTCCTCGTCAAACCCTGTCAAAGCTGCAAATGCCTCTGTCTGTTGGATTCCTTCTTCCTGTAAAAGTTGCTGGTCAGAACCATCTCCATGAATTACAATCACATTAGGTAGTTCGTCACTGAGCTTTCTGCACTGTTCAATATCTCTTTCTACCACTTTCAGCTTGATAGGAGAATCTTCCAGCATCTTTGCCAGATAATATGTAATCCGTCCTCCTCCTACCAGAATAGCACTTTTCACACTGTTATTTTCAATGCCTACAGCTTTAAAAAAACGCATGGATTGTGCCGGAGGAGCAATAAAAGAAACCTTATCTCCAGATTTCAAGATAAAATTACCATTGGGAATCACCACATCTGCTCCCCGTTCTACAGCACAAATCAATACATTACATTTTAATTTGGAATTAACCTCCCACACTTTTAAATCATCAATATCTGACCCTACAGGAACCTGAAATTTCATGATTTCCACACGGCCTTTTGCAAAAGTATCAATCTTGATCGCTGAAGGGAATTTTAACAGTCTGGAAATTTCCCTTGCTGCTGCCAGCTCTGGATTGATTGCCAGAGAAAGGTTCAATTCTTCCCGAAGATAGTTAATCTCTGTAGAATATTCTGGCTTCCGAATTCTGGCAATGGTATGGCAGTTTCCTGCCTTTTTGGCAATCAGACAACAGAGCATATTCAGCTCGTCCGAATTGGTAGTAGCAATCAAAAGGTCTGCATCCTCAATCCCTGCTTCCATCTGAATCTTGGAAACCGCCCCATTTCCTACTACTCCCATAACATCAATGCTGTCCACTACACTTTCCAAAACGGAAGAATTCTGGTCAATCAGGGTAATATCATGACCTTCATTATTAAGCTGTTCTGCTAAGGTTACTCCAACCTTTCCACAGCCTACGATAATGATTTTCATCTTTTTTGTTCTCCTTTTCCAACCTGTTCCCGAAATGGCTTTCGCACTTTTTTTCTGGTCACTTCTACAAGTCCTAACTTTGTCATATCAACAACTGTAGTTTTTATTGGGTCTTTCGCACAGCAGTCAGATAAGATTTCCATCAGTTCTTGGCGGTCTTCCTTGGTATCCATATCAATAAAATCAATCAAAATGATTCCAGAAAGATTCCTCAGACGAAGTTGGTATCCAATTTCTACAGCCGCTTCAAAGTTAATCTTCTTGATAGTGTCGCGAAGATTTTTCTTGCCTGTATATTTTCCAGTATTCACATCAATGACTGTCATGGCCTCTGTAGGCTCAATCACAAGATATCCTCCTGATTTCAGCCAAACTCTTTTTTGCAGAGCCTCATCCATAGCCTTTTCAATAGAATACAATTTTCCTAGAGGAAGCAAGGGGTCTTGATAAAGTCTTATCTTTTTTGCATCCTCAGACTGATAGGCTGACAAATATTCCTGTATTTCCTGGAAAATATCTTTGTCATCGGTGACAATCTCCTCCATAAAATCCTTATAGGTATCCCTGAGAGTACTGATATAAGAAGGTACTGCCTTATATAATAATGTATAGCAGGTGCGATAGTCTGCCTCAGATAAAAGTTGATAATATTGTGCCTTTAATTCCCGCAATTCCTCCAGAATATCTGAAATTGCAGCACTCTGAGCATTTGTTCGGACAATAATCCCAAACTCCTTATCCTTCTCCTCCTCCAACAGCAATTTCAGTTTAGCTTTCCAGGCCTCGTTTGAAATCTTAGAGGAAAAGCTAATTTGACGGCGTCCCGCCGTCACTACACAGAAACGACCTGTAAAGCTAAGATTGCCTGTTACTACAGATTCTTTGGTTTTAATGGCATCCTTACTTACCTGGACAATAATCTCATCACCTGCATGCAGTTGTCTCTGGATTTTAGAAGAACTGCTTAAACTTTCTGTAAACAGATGGTTTTTATTCTCAGTCAGACTATAATACGCCATCTGTCCTCCTAAGTCAATAAAGGCAGCGTTAATATTTTTTGCAATATTTTTAACTTTTCCGATATAAATGTTTCCTAAAACAGATTGAGATTCTTTTTCTTCCAAATGCATCTGCACAATCCGAGAACCATTTGACATAGCAGTTAAAATTTGCCCATTCATTTTTGTTATAATAATCTTATTCAAATTCTTCTCCAAATTCCTCCAAAGGAATCATTTCCTCTGAATCCTGCCCATAAACTTCTTCTCTCTGGATTTGGAAGGTAAACCTTGGATATTCCCACTGCTTGGCCTGATAAAACGCCTCCATAACCAGCTCTGGTTTGATATTATCTGTGCTACCTGTGGACACCTGCATAAAAATGCCTTCTCCATTCCGCCTTAATTGATAGATAAGCGGCTTCAAATCCATTTCTTTTTGTCCTTTTTTTGTCTTCTTGGTAATAACAATCTGTTCTTGTGCATAAAAATCTAACAGTTTTTCAAAAAATTCATCCAAATCCTTTGGCTGATATCCTTCCCTAAATTCCAAGGTGTAGTCAGCCGCACATACAATAGACATAGCATTTTTGCTAGAATCTTGGAGTTTTCGGCAGCTTAGCACCTCAATGCCTTCTACCATCACTTGATTTAACCGGTCTGTCATGGATTTTAAATCATCTTCATTGGCTTCAATATCCAAATACTCTCCATTGCTGGTAATTCCTACCCCCAAAGGAGCTGCAAACGACATAATCTGATGGGGACTAAATCCTTCACTGTATCGAATTTTCACATCAGCACGCCTCATAGCCTTTTGGAAATATCTCATCATATCCAGATGTCCGACAAATTTCATGGAACCCTGCTTGCGAAATTTAATCCTTATCTTCAAAACAGACACCTCCTCCAAAGCCTCTAGCTCCACAGCCAGAACATTTCTGGCGGCAATTAGGCGTCACTTTTTCTTCTAGAGCTAATGACCATTCCCTCTTTAAAAATTCCTTGGAAACTCCTGCATCAATAAAATCCCATGGGAACACCTCATCAAAATCTCGTTCTCTCACGGTATAAAAGTCTGGATCAATACCACAGCTTTCAAACGCTTGCTCCCATAAACTATTATCAAAATATTCCGACCAAGAATCAAATAAAGCTCCATTCCTGTAAGCAGCCTCCACAACAGCTCCTACTTTCCGGTCTCCCCGTGCTAAAACTCCCTCTAGAACTGTGACATCAGCCTCATGCCAATTGTATTTTAAGCTTTTGAAATTTTTCATTTCTCGAAATTTATTCTTCACAATATAAGCTCGTTCCAGAAATTCCTCCTTTGTACACATCCTTGCCCACTGAAATGGAGTAAATGGTTTTGGCACAAAAAAAGAAGAACTTGCCACAATCTGCACCTTGCCATGCCTTTGCTCTTTGGGAACCTCATCATAATAGGTTTCGGCAATCTTCTCAGACAACCATGCAATTCCCTCCATATCCTCTTTCTGCTCAGTAGGAAGTCCCAGCATAAAATAAAGTTTTACTCGATTCCAACCTCCTCGAAATGCTTCTGCTGCTCCTTTTACAATGATATCCTCTGTAAGTCCTTTATTTATCACATCTCTCAATCTCTGAGAACCAGCCTCTGGTGCAAAAGTTAAGCTGCTCTTTTTTACATCTTGCACTTTGCTCATAACATCTAAAGAAAATGCATCAATTCTTAAAGAGGGCAAAGAAATATTGATTCCTCTAGAACTGCACTCTTCTATTAAAAAATTCACCAGTTCCGGCAGATTTGTATAATCACTGGAGCTTAAAGAGCTTAGAGAAATTTCTTCATGTCCTGTAGTTTCTAACAGTTGCCTGGCATAGTGTTTTAAATAATCTAACCCATGCTCCCGCAAAGGCCGATACACATTTCCTGCTTGGCAGAATCTGCATCCACGAATACAACCTCTTTGAATTTCCAAGACGACTCTATCTTGTGTAACTTTAAGAAAAGGAACCAGCGGTTTTTCAATATATGGTACTTCATCCATAGATACCACCAACTCTTTGACTATCCTTTCTTTGGCATGGGAATTGTTGGGTTTAAAATCTGCGATGGTTCCATCTTCTTTATAGATTACATCATAAAAAGCTGGAACATAGATTCCCGAAATTTCAGCCGCCATCTCCAAAAATTTGTGACGGCTTCCCCCATTTTTCTTATTTTCAATATAAGCATCTAATAGTTGATTGTAAACCGTTTCTCCCTCGCCGATATAGAACAAATCAAAAAATTCTGCCAGCGGTTCTGGATTGTAGGCACAAGGTCCCCCACCAATGACAATAGGAAATTCCTCTCCTCTGTCTCGACTGTGGAGAGGAATCTGACTTAAATCCAAGATTTGTAAGATATTAGTATAACACATCTCATATTGTAGAGTAATTCCAAGAAAATCAAAGTCTTTTACAGGCTCCTGAGATTCCAAAGCAAATAGAGGAATCTTTTTTTCCCTCATAATTTGGTCTAAATCTGTCCATGGTGAATAGACTCTCTCGCAATAAGTATCCTTGCGATGGTTAAACATATCATAAAGAATTTGAATCCCTAAATGCGACATGCCTATCTCGTATACATCGGGGAAACACATGGCAAAGCGGATGGCCACACCTTTCGGGTCCTTGACACACATATTGACCTCGCCGCCGATGTAGCGCGCGGGCTGCTGGATACTTAGTAAAATTTCATCAGGTAATGCTAGTTTTCTCATGATTTTTCCTTGTATTTTTATTAGTATTGCATAAAATTTATGCTTCTTTTTGTGGCGTGGAAAGCCAGTTAATTTGAAGAATCTACTGCAAATAAGGTTCCTGTCTGATCTGTGAAACATGCCCTTTTGAGTCAAAAATGGGGCAAAATTCAAAATCATAGGCAATTTATTTTCATGTACATTCTACCACAGGTTCTTACAAAACGGCAACTACTACTTGCGTGCTAGGGAAAAATTGTAAGATTCGTATAAATGCATCTGCTCTGGAACTACAGCCAATGGAACATCTGTTTCTCCACATGAGCTGGAAAAGCTGATGCCCTGGTCAGCGGAGCTACCAGACAGCTACCGGAAAATATTTTTAAACCTGAATAGGTTATTTGCCATGTACAATTAAAAAGCATATATACAATGACTTATAGCAATCATGTATATATGCTTTATGTTTTAATTCACCAAGTAATTTTATTTAACTTTTATAAGTTTCTATTACTTATTTACCCATAACTGTTTTGCCAGCTGTACGGCCAGATGTCATAGCTTCAAGTAAACCAGCAACTGTACGTCCACCAGTAACCTCACCAGCAGCGTATAATCCAGGAATTGCATTGCCGTCAGTACCAATAACTTCAGCACTTGTATTAACCTTTAAGCCACCTTTGGTAATGTGAGCTGAAGGAGTTCTCGGACCGGCATAGAAAGGCGCTTCAAAGATACCAGGATTGCCATCAGGGTTAATAAAGTCGCCTCCAAAAGAAGCACGATTAAATTCTGGGTCAACACCTGTCTTAACAGCTTCGTTGAATTTTTCGATTGTTTCAACGAAAGTTGCAGAATCAACACCGATTAATTCGGCTAATTCTTCTAAAGTATCAGCTTTCACAACAATACCTGCATCTATTAAATCTTGAATGTTTTGTCCGCCATAAGTGGTACCATCTTCGCCAACACCAGAATTGTTTTTATCACATACCATATAGAAAATTCCATCTGTTTGAGCTAAAGCGGCATTTGAAAGTGTATCTCTGTCAGAAAGTTCATTTACAAATCGTTTACCTTCTTTATTAACATACAAGTTTGTACCCGTACCGATGAATGGATATGCGTCACCGGTTTTTGGATCACAAGTTGGTACTAACTGTAAATGTCCCATATCAACAACATCAGCTCCAATTTCTAATGCCATATTAATTCCATCACCAACCATAGCCGGATCATTGTCAGTTTGTAATTTTGAAATGTCAGCCCATCTTCCGTCAGAATACTCAATTAACATCTCTTTATTTGCTGAAAAACCACCAGTAGCTAAAATTACACCCTTATTAGCATTTAATGTATATTCGGTTCCATCGGAAGCAGTACCTTTAACACCTACAACTTTGCCATCAGCAGTAAGTAATTCACCAGCTCTGACTTCTTTAATAATCTCTACATTGTAATTCCTTTCTTCGATTGCATCAGTAAATACGGAAATGAATCCATCTCCGCCATGTGCTGAAACGGATGAGAACCATCTCGGCCATGTATCGCCTAATAAGAAACTTGGTGAATCCGTCCAGTCAAATCCCAACTCACCTAACCATTCTTTCGTTGGTTTAGATTTAGATACCAGATCATATAATAATTCCGGATCAGCAGCCTGGCTAAATCTGAAGAAGTATTGTAATGACATGTATTCTAATGAATCATAAACTTGAGTTTTACCTTCGGCTTTATAAGCTTCCATATCTTCGGATACTTTCTTTTGCCAGCCCTTAACTACTTCATTATCCGTTTCTCTGGCGATTAAACCTTTGATTTCAGCCATTTCACCATCAGTCATTTCATGAATTGCGATAGCTTCCGGATCACAAGAAGCATAACCACCGCCTGTACGAACCGTATTACCACCGATATAAGGGTTCTTTTCGATAACAATTACTGAGGCGCCTTCTTCAGCAGCAGATACGGCAGCAGCTAAACCAGCTCCGCCAGCGCCAACTACGATAACATCAGCTTCTTTTTGAACTGCCTCTCCTGCAACTGCGTTATCAGCAACTTCTACTTTCTTAAGTGCTTCAGCATCTCCGCCAGCTTGGTTTACAGCATCAGCAACAGCATTAAGAATTGCATTACTTGTGTTCGTTGCACCTGTAATAGCATCAATGTTCAATGATTGATTTGCTATAATCAATTCTGGAATTTTTGCGATAGGAGCATCAGAAATACCTGGTGTTTCACCATGTTCTTTAATTTCGATTGATTTGATAGCATCACTATCAAAAGTAACTTCCAGAGTTACATCTCCATTGTTCCCTTTCGCTGTAGCAGTATATGTACCTGCAGTGTATGTTCCGCCAGTAGTTGCATCTCCATCGTTCCCTTCAGTTTCAGCTACAGTAGTAGTACCTGCAGTGGTTGTTCCACCAGTACTTTCTTCTTTTGAGCCACAAGCTGCTAGGCTAACGGACATCATAGCAGTTAAGCCAAATAATAAAATTTTTCTTCTTACGCTTTTCATAATTCCCTCCTAATTATAGTTTTTGCGCATCGAACTTCTCATTTTTTCATTATAGTTAAATATAAACTAATTGCTTATAAAAACCATAAAGAATAGGCACCATGAGAATGAAGCATGTAATTTATTTGAATATTGCATAAAATATTCTAATTACATTATATCAAATATTAAAATATTATCAATTTAATATCTATGCAGTAGAGAATTATCATAAATCACTTCTTCCAATCCTGCTATTTTATCCAAATCCTTAATACTG
>DEPC01000043.1:14987-18472 GCA_002358555.1 Hungatella sp. UBA3402
CCCTCATTACATTTAGAACATACATAGCAAAATGTGTATCCATCAAATTCAAAATCTCGAAACATAGTAATTGCCATTGTTCCATCTGGATTACTCTGACATTCCAAACAAATTGTATAAAAACTAAAAGTTATTCTCTATAAGAACAAGCTAATTCATTATTTAAATATCCCTTTTAAAGCATCAGCAACTTTAGATACATCATTTATTGTCAATTTTGCCTTTACTCCATCAATAATTTTCATAACAATATCATCAGGCAGATCAACACCAATTATTTTTTCTATTACCTTTACTGGTTCTTTTTCAAACTGTTCTTTAATATCAGGGTTTTTAGAAACTTCCTCTACAATCTTACTGATCTGTTCTTTCATATCCATTACTTATTCCTCCATTATGTATACACTGATGTATTCTCATCCAAAAACGTTATCTTAAAAAATACATCTGTTTTCTATTAGAATTTCATTATATAATACAATGAAACAAAAGCAAACTACCCATTGTCTAAAGCCAATGAGCTTCCTGTTTCATAGGTCTACTCTCCGCTTCGGTCCGTGCTAACCGTATACCAGAAAGTATTTTTCAAACACATTCTAAATTGGTCTTATAATCGATTTCCATTCTTATCAAAAGTTCTTTTGAGGGCCCTTTCTGTAGGAATTATACTTCCGATTAAAGGAATCAATTGAATCAAGCAAAGAACTCCCCCAACAATACCAACCCTATCATTATCCTTTCCAAGAAGAAACAAAAATGGAATGATAGTTATTGGCAATAGAGTTATTCCTAAAATCCACCATAATTTACCACAATATTGATGCGCAAATTCCCAAGTATCTCTATTCTTCATGGACATAGTGGTTCGATATCCAAATACAGGATTGATTGAATCAGGAGCTTTTTTCATAAATATGGCTCCAAAGATTATCATGGTAAAAGGTATCAGCAAGTCCATGATTAACATAAAAAGCCAAAATCCCACTTAAAAACACCTCCAACAAACAACCATACTAACTTTTGTCAAAACCAATAATACAGAACTCGGCTAAAATCCAAATTTTCTAAGTCTTCATGCCTGATAAAAAAATTTGCTATACTGCCGTCTCCCCAGAGAATATATTCCTCACCACTATCATAGATTTCAGAATCTATCTGGAAAAGGAGAGTATCATAGGGCGAATCTTCGTCTCGTGGGTCTGAACCTATCCATGAAAAATCGGGATATCCCAACATGCGATGAGAAATTATCTCATCATTAATATAATCTATCTCATTGTTCTCAAACCAGTCATTCCACTTTGTCAGGCTGATATCCTCTCCTGTAATCTGCTGGAATATCTCACGAAATATAGGTTCAAACCCTGTAACCTTTGGCCCCATATAACAGATATCTTGTACCATCTTTACAGCAACCGACTGTAAAACGGGAAAAAAATCTGCCTCTTCTAAATCTGGAATTCCCAGGGCTTTTACATCTTCTATTGTGATAGTTGTATCAGGTTCTGGATGATAGGCAACCCGAAAATTTTTCTGTACATCTGGTTCATCAAAATCCAATCCCAAAACAGCATCATCTGCAATGAAAAATTGGAGTACCCCTTTTTGGGGTAATGGTTTCAAGGCCTTTTGTCCGTCAAAATTTAGTTGTGCCAGGAGCAAAAGCTTCTCGCCATCTTCTCCTTTCGGATAAGGCTCCTTTGGATTCCAGTAAGGAATACCTCCGAATTTGCTATCCAGCAAACCAGGCACTACATCAGGCATAATCTCAAGTTTCATACAATTTTTCTGTGTTTGCTTCTGTATCTCTGCAATAATCTGCTGCATATGTCCTATTGACACAAGATTTCTTTCCTCTTCTCCTGCAATAAAGACCTTAACCCCCCGTTTAACCAGTTCCTCTATTGCCTCTGTATGAAACAGTTCCTTTTTTTCTGGCAGAAAAACCTGCTGTAGTTTTGGCATATGTAGAAGAATCTCACAATCAGAAAAGTTTGTGTTTTGTAGGTCCAATTTACGCAATTTTTTGCACTTGATTAAGAAAGAAAAATCATTTACGAAAAAAATATCCCTCTTGAAATTAGAAAATACCAAGGTATGAAGATTTGGCATTTCCCCAATACAAGAAAAGTCTCCTTTTGCCTCCTCAATCATTTCTGGAATCACATCTGCCCAAAAGCTTACCAGATAAAAGTCTGTCAGCTTTTTCACTTTCGTAAAATCATAAGGAGTGCAGGGTAATCTTCTTAAAGATTCCTGTATAGCTCCCAATAGAAATGGTGACATACCAAATTTTTGTTGTTCCATAGTTTTCCCGTTTCCTCATACCTAAAACTCTGTCTCTTTTTGCTTATAGTCAAGAAGATTTCTTTGTATCAGCTATTCTGACAGCTAATTCCATAGCAAGTCCTGCTATTTTGTCCTTTTGTGCCAGATTTACATGATTATTCAAACTGCGGATATCCCAAACCTCTGCATCTAGATTGTCCGCAGCATAAAAAAACTGAAATATTTCTTTTTTTCTAAATAGAGCCATAGCACTCATGGCTGAACATTCCATATCCACACAGATACATCCAGATTCTTTTCTGCGCATGACTTTCTCTCTGGTTTCTCGATAAATGCCATCTGAAGTCCAAGTCTTTCCTATCGTATACTTACAGTCCAATTCCTTAAGCATTTTTGTAAAGGTTTCTATATACTGAGGATTTACTGTAATCTCATCCGAGGCTGGTGCATAGTGAAAGCTGGTGCCCTCATCACGGACAGCCTTATTGGGTATAATAATTGAACAATCCTCAATAGATTTATCCAATACTCCGCAAGTACCAAATAAAATTATGGTTTCCGCCCCCATGGCAAAAATCTCCTCTGCTGTAGAAACACAGGCTGGAGCACCGACTGTTGACATAAATAATCCAATGGAGGTTCCGTTGTAATTTATCTTATATACTGGAATCACCATATTAGCTTCCATTGTTTCTCCAATCTTTTCCCCGTGAAAGCTGTTTACCATACGTTCAAAGGTTTCCCTAGCAAAACATGAAACCACTACTTTGGGCATATCTGGAATTGGTTTTATCAGATCAGATGGATTAACCACAGCTTGTCTGTTTTCGTCAAACTCTTCTAAGAGTATCATACATATCCTCCTTCCAAAATAACATTATTATTTTTAATTATAGGACATATATATTACTTTATCAATAGAATCTCTAGCACTTTTGCTCCATAACTGTACTAGAATCTGTTTTAAAATTCTCTAATGTTCGTTAATAGGCAAAAAATTTATAAAAATATTGCTTCAATTGACTGATTTTATTAGTTTGTTGTAATACTAGTAGTCCATGGCTAATCAGTGGAACAATTAGTCATGATATAAACAGTAATAACTTGAATACCATAATTTTTTTATTGCAAATCTAAATGAGTAGGGAAGACTTTTTCTACTCGCCGCGCGCCCTATGCGCCGCCTTAGTGGCATA
>DEPC01000065.1 GCA_002358555.1 Hungatella sp. UBA3402
GGCACAAATAGTAATGAAAGTATCGACTCCCTTCTACATTATCTCTATAATAAAAGCGAGAAGCTATACTACAGAGC
This sequence comes from Hungatella sp. UBA3402, assembly GCA_002358555.1. Classification (GTDB taxonomy): domain Bacteria; phylum Bacillota; class Clostridia; order Lachnospirales; family Lachnospiraceae; genus UBA3402. The sequence goes on from DEPC01000065.1 coordinate 78, forward strand.
ACGGGGAGGTGAGTCGTAAAAACTCTCTCGTTTTAGACAGCATATAAATCAGTGTAAGTTCCTCCTTTCAAGCACAAATAAGTGGTACTCCGAGTCCGCAATCTAAGAACTGTTTTAACTCTTGTTAAACGTGTGACATAGCAGTCAATGGCTTCTCCTATCTTAAACGAAAAGAGTTATATTAACATGAAAGTTGTTCATAACATCTGCTGCGGCGTCGATGTCCATAAAAAATTTCTCGTTGCCACAATCATTAAAACTACGGATGGTGTCCAGCCTTCTTACCAGAAAAAGCGTTTCTCTACGTTTAATTCTGACATCCGCCATTTTAAACAATGGCTGCTTGACAACCACTGTCTTGATGTCTGCATGGAATCCATCGGTAAGTACTGGGTGCCTATTTTCAATCTTTTAGAAGACCGTATCAATGTAACCATTTCCAACTCCAAATGAGCAAAGCTGTGAAAGGTAATAAAGATGACACAAAAAATTCCAAATGGATTGGCGACCTGTTTCGGCTTGGACTGTTTCCCGAAAGCTTTATTCCGTCCAAAGAAATCCGTATTCTCAGAAATACACACGTTACCGTTTTAAACTCACATCCTGTAAACGGAGTGAAAAAAACGTTTCCAGAATGCACTTACCGTTTGTAATGTTGCTCTGGATGCTGTTGTTTCCGATATGTTCGGAAAATCAGCCTCTGTTATTACTGATTATCTGCTCCATTCCGATTCTTTTGACCCTGACACCTGTAAATCTTTTCTGCAGAAATCACTGAAAAAGAAAGTCAGCCAGGTCGTTGAATCCATTGAAGGATACCAGATGACCAGTTCTCAAAAGGAACGCATAGGCATGATCCATGACCATCTTGATTTTATAAACCAGATGATTGAAAAACTGGACACAAAACTGGATGAATTTACCGCCCCTTATGAAAGTGCTGTTACTTTACTTTGTACCAATCCCGAAATCGACAGACAGTCTGCTATTACCATCTTATCCAGGATTGGCACTGACATGAAACAATTTAACTCTTCTAAGCGTCTGTGCTGCTGTGGGGGTCTAACACCTGGCAACAATGAATCTGCCGATAAGAAAAAATCTGTCAGGATTACACGTGCCGAAGTCTACCTCAAACCGACATTGGGACAGTGTACCCATGCCACCGTGAAATCCAAGACAACCCCTTACTACAAAAACAAATACGAACGCATTGCCAAAAGAAGAGGTAAAAAGAGAGCCATCATTGCTATTGCAAGGATGATCCTGACAGCAGTATACCATATGCTGTCCACAGGGAAACATGGAATCCCTGCGATTTGTACAAAGTTGATATGCCGCTGTAAATGCAGGAAAAGCAGAAACAAAAAGCAATTAAACAGGCTTATAAATTTTTAATCTCTGTTGGAGAACTTTCTGCTGACACTCCTGTCCTGCAAACATGACATAATGGAACTTACCGCTAAATACAATACCGTTTTTCAGCCATTTTAAAAATTTAGGTTATGGAATGGCTTGTTAAAGTGCACCCCACTACTCTTTCGTAGGCTCTTTTTTCAATCTAATGATTTTCTCCATAGTATTATCAGCTCTCACAAATATTAATTATCAACATTTGTAACAAGCCATAATGTAGCTTTATAAACATCTTCAAACGTATGACATTTCGGGTATTCTACGTCCTGATCTCCAAGAAACAGGCATTTCATACCTTTGTTAGCCGCAAATCCCACATCTGTAATTCTGTCACCGATCATGTATGTATCACTTGCATCTATACCTAAGACTTTTTCTGCAAAATCAGCCATTCCGCAAGCCGGCTTTCTGCAAGTGCAGTTATCAGAATCAAGATGCGGACAAATACACGATGCAATGATCGAATACTTTTCGTAATGCACTTTTTTAAGAATATCCATATGAATATCTATCGCTTCGCCAACAGTTATAATCTCTTTACCGATCATCTTCTGATTAGTAACGACTATAACCCCTATTCCGTTTTTGTGCAATAACTCCAAGGCTTTTTCAGCAGATTTCTTTATCTTCACCTGTGATCGTGATCTCACATAATATGGGGAATCTTCGTTTATTACTCCGTCACGATCCATAAAGATTATTTTTTTGTAAACAGACGGATCAAAAATATGCTGTATGAATATCATTGTTCTTTGGGCATTTCCATATCGCCCCATTTTGTGCAGAATATATTATTTCCGCACACTTCTGTTTCAACTATCTGACAATTTCTGAACCAGTTCTCGTAGCAGAAAATAGGCTCAAGATTGCAGCATTTATGCCCAAGGAGAAGCTCAAGTATACCACTGTGTGCAACTATCAGAACATCGTCTTCGTCTGATCTTATAAGCTCATCAAGGAATTCTCCGCCTCTTAAAAGTACATGCTCAGCAGTCTCACCATTATGCCCCGCTTCCACTGAAAGATTATTGTTAAGAGACCATTCCTTCCATACAACGTCCAATTCCTCAAAAACCTTATCATCGTTTCTTCCTTCCTTGTCACCGACAAGAAGTTCCGAAAGGCGCTTGTCACGTACTATCTCAACATTGTATTTCTGGTTGATTATTTCTGAGGTTTCGACTGCACGTATCAAAGGACTCGAATAGATCTTGCTTATCTTCAGATCGGCAAGATTTTTTTTGAGTTCCTCTGCCTGATCTCGTCCGTGCTGAGTCAGTGACGGTCCAGGCGGTAAAGTTGAAAGTCTTGAAATAACATTATCCTCAGTTTCACCGTGTCTTGTAAAATAGATTTTTCTGCTCATATTTTTCCTCCTATATTATAGATCCGTGTTCCGCCATAATCGATGTCAAATTTCAATTCACGCATATTCTTGTCTGTAAGAATACGCCTTATCTCCTGCTGTGCCCCTTCTTTAGTGCTTATCAATATGAATCCTCCTCCTCCTGCACCGAGTATTTTACAGCCATCCGCACCATTTTTATAGCAAAGCTCAAACAGATCATTAATATCTGAATTCACCTTATTATTAAGTGAATACTTATATTTCCAATGCTTTTGTATGGTAGGACCTATCTCATCGGGTGAATCAGATGAAAAAGCATGGTATACATCTTCGGTCAATTCTTTCATATAATCTACCAGACATATGGCTTTTTTATTATTCTCAACTATTTTCTTACTTTGAAATTTCAGCTGTTCACCTGCTTTTCGGCAGATATTTGTATGAAAAAGCAGCAGCCTGTCCTTTAAATATTTTGCACAGTTCTCTTTTACCTCTATTGGTTCAATTTCAACTGTACTGTCTTTATTAAAGGTTATCATATTCATTCCGCCAAGCGAAGATAAATAATGATCCTGCTTTCCTACTGGAAGCCTGAGCTTTTCAATTTCTATATTGCTGCTCTTTTCAGCAAGTTCTTCCTTTGACATACATTCATGATCCAAAGAATATGCTGCAATGACAACAGAATTCAAAAATGCTGCTGAACCGCCAAGTCCTGAACCTGCAGGGGTATCTGATAAAATACTCAGGCTATATCTGCTTTTAACATCTGCGTCATCAATGGCAGCTCTGAGAAACGGATTAGTTATTTCCGAAGAGTTTTCAATTTCTTCTACATCATAATACTTAATGATGTTCTTTTTCTGGAACTCACTCTGAGCCGAGATCATACTTGTAACATAGCTGTCTATGGAAAAGCCGATAACTTTTCCGCCAAATTTGCTACTGTATGAAATAATGTCAGAACCGCCGCCGCCCAAGGATATCCTGAACGGTGACTTTGATACTATTATTTTTCCCATTTTATAATTTGTGATAAATCTATATCACAAACCTCCTTTCTCAGTACTATAGCACAGAAAGACGATCAAG
>DEPC01000131.1 GCA_002358555.1 Hungatella sp. UBA3402
TGTGATGAATGGCTATGAAGCAACTAGAAAAATCAGGGAATTAAAGCGACCAGATTCCCAAAAAATACCTATTATTGCTATGACAGCTAATGCTTTTGCTGAAGATGTTAAAGAGGCTTTAGATTCAGGTATGAATGTCCATGTATCCAAACCTATTGATATGGAACTATTAAAGAAATCCATCAATCAGTGTTTACAAAGAAAGGAATCATAAAAACAGAGAATATGAAAAGAATTATCTCAAAACTATGGATATTTTGTCTAGCAGGAACAGTAACATTTTTAATGACTGCTTGTAATTCGAGTACAAATTCTAAGAGAAATTTAGTTGATAATGAGACTAGTTCTAAACGGACAGTAAACCTATTTGCTCCTATGGAAAAATCAAATCCTAATGCTGATAATGTTGCACGAACTGCATTTGATAAGACCGTTACTAAGGCAGAAGAACAGTTAGGAGTAACTGTAGAATACAGAACCTATACCACTGAAAACTATCAGGATAAATCCTATGATGATGTAGTACTTGAGAGAGCTCGTCATGATATGGATGATTTATATTTGATGAATCCAGATACCATTCAAATATTAGGACTCGAAGAAAAACTGATCGATTTATCTGGACTTCCTTGTGTAAAAAATTTAAGAGATGTTGTAAAAATAGCTAATACCGTTAATGGAAAGCTGGTTGCCATCCCTCAAGAAGTTGTAGCTAATGGATTATTCGTTAATAAAGATATGTTTGACAAATATAACTTAACTCTTCCCAATACCCCCGAAGAAATGCTGGAATGTTGTAGGGTATTTAAAGAAAATGGAATTGAAACTCCCATTGGCGCTAATCGCTGGTGGCTAGAGAATTTTGTTTTTGCACAGGCTTATGCAGACTTATATAATGGAGGAAATACAAAAGCAGAGATAGAAGCTCTCAATCGTGGTGAACGCAAATACAGCGAATATATGCGTCCTGGGTTTGAATTCCTTCAGGAACTGATTGATAAAGGCTATATTGACGCAAAGACTGCCTATACCTACGAAGCAATCGAAGGGGAGGGCCCTGATTTTTTGGCCCAGAAAACTCCTATTGTAATGGCATATTGGGGAGCAGCCAATGCAGATACTGCCTATGGAAAACCAGATTTTGAACTTCAAGTAATTGGATTTCCAAGTAATCGAGGTCAAATGCCAGTTGTATCTATGACAGGATTTGGAGTCAGCATTAATGCAGAACATCTGGAAGATACTATGAAAGTTATGGAAATTATCCTTTCCGACGAATCACTTCAACTATATACAGATGTCAATCATGTAATTTCCCCTTCCAAAAATATAGATGTAGACTGTATCCCTGCACTTAAACCTTTAAATGATAGGATAAAAGAAAATGTGTATGTCCTTGGCTCCAATGCAGGCATGAATGTTGAACAATGGGGAAATACCTGCATCATTGTACGTAATCTGCTTAATGGTGCCACAGTGGATGAATGTATGGCCGAATTTGACAGACTGCAAGAAGAAGCTTTAAGCAAATAATTTCTTGGCGGACATATATGCAATCGAGTAGGGAAGAATTTCCCTACTCGCCAGAGCGCGGCTGCGGTAACAGCCATTCTCCTTATACGCGCAGTGCGCATCCACCTGAAGGTTTCTGCTTTGGACGCAATTTCCTATAAAGCGAAAAAGACGGCCTGCTGATTAGCCTGCCGCCTCTAAAATCAATTAACTGTCTATCTTCTTTTATCCTACTTCTAGCCTGTTCATTAAGCCAAATAGCCTTTCAGCAACTCTACTTTATCCAGCTTCTCCCATGGCAAATCTAGGTCATTTCTTCCAAAATGTCCATATGCTGCAGTCTGCTTATAGATGGGTCTTCTTAAATCCAACATCTTGATAATACCTGCTGGCCTTAAATCAAAATTCTCGCGGATAATCTCCACTAGTTTCTCATCGCCTATCTTCCCAGTTCCAAAAGTATCAACCATTATAGATGTAGGTTGTGCCACACCAATAGCATAGGATAACTGAATTTCGCACTTGTCAGCCAAACCTGCTGCTACAATATTCTTTGCCACATATCTTGCAGCATAAGCTGCAGAACGGTCCACTTTTGTACAATCCTTGCCTGAAAATGCTCCACCACCGTGACGTGCATATCCACCATAAGTATCTACAATAATCTTTCTTCCAGTTACTCCACTATCTCCATGAGGTCCTCCAATCACAAAACGGCCTGTCGGGTTAATAAAGAATTTGGTATTCTTATCTACCAAATTAGCGGGTAGAATTGGATCAAACACATACTTCTTGATATCTTCATGAATCTGTTCTTGGGTTACATCTTCATCATGCTGTGTTGACAATACTACTGCATCCAGACGAACTGGTTTTCCAGTCTCATCATACTCTACAGTCACCTGGGTCTTGCCATCAGGACGAAGATACTTGAGCGTTTTGTCCTTACGAATCTTGGTAAGCTGCAATGCTAATTTATGAGCCAGCGCAATCGGATAAGGCATATACTCTTCCGTTTCATTGCTGGCAAATCCGAACATCATACCCTGGTCTCCAGCACCAATAGCTTCTATCTCCTCATCACTCATCCTGTTTTCTTTAGCTTCCAAAGCTTTGTCCACTCCCATCGCAATGTCTGTGGACTGTTCATCAATCGCTGTAATAACTCCACAGGTTGCACAGTCAAACCCATATCTTGCATTATCATAACCAATCTCACGGACAGTTTTACGCACAATCTTCTGGATATCTACATATGCTTTTGTGGTAATCTCGCCCATCACCATCACAAGACCAGTAGTCACAGCTGTTTCGCATGCCACACGGCTCATAGGGTCCTGCTCCAACAGCGCATCCAGAATCGCATCAGAAATCTGGTCACACATTTTATCTGGATGTCCTTCGGTTACAGATTCTGATGTAAATAATAGTTTTTCCATAGTGTAATCTCCTCCTTAGAATTCTCCCATCTATGTATGGGCTATGCATCGGAATCCCCATTCCCAAATGCATTTTCTAAAATAAAGAAAAGTCCGTAGTGCGAACTGCGGACTTGACCTGGTATCATCAAATCCTCTTATTGTTCGATTTCTCGCTCAGGTTGGCACCTTCCGTCCCATTAGCAGACCAATCTTGCCTGGTCGGGGTTGCCGTGACTTCACAGATCCTTTGTATCTCCATCACTCTGAATAAGGGATATACGTACTTTTCAATTGTTATGTAACATAAAAATTATAGCTGATTCTAAGATAGCTGTCAAGTGCTCTAGATAAATTTCATTCTTGTCGCCTGTTTTCCTCCATTTTTCCCGCCCCGTGACCTGTAATATCTGTTACTGAATTTTGTCTTACCTTTAGATAGCAACAGTGAACGATATTCCAAAAAAGGTCTAACAAAATACTGGTTCCCAGAGATAATCCTAAAAGGATAATAAAAGAGACGATTGCATTACGGGAACTATACACGATCTTGACAAAGGTATAAAAATAGTAACAAAAAAAGCTATGTGTCAACCACATATTTGTACTATTTTCCCCAAAAAATAACAGAATCTTCCCTACCAATGGCAGCAAGGAGACAATATTTAGAACAGCATATACAAAGACAGGAGCAAGAAGTAAATCATAAGAAGTAGGAGTTATAAATACTCTTGTATAGACACAAAAAACACATATTATCATTGACAAGATAATATTCTCCAGCTTTGTTATATTTTTAGATAATTTGCCCCATGCCTTAAATATATCATATTTTGCAAATACAATTCCAACAAAAAATACCGATGCATAATCGCTAATAGTAAACAGATTACTAAACCATGCATCCGATTTTAATCTTCCCCATACTTCTAATGAAGTCAGAGTTGGACAAATACATGCGATAACAATATGCCAAATTATAACAGCAGCAATCTCACTATATGCATTGCGATTATTTTTAAACACCTCTATAAAAACAAATCCTTCAAACAATGCAAACAAATATGTTTTGAAAAACCACCACTCTCCATTATATGCATTTCCATAAGCAATAAACGAAGAAATAAAATCTCGAAATTTAAAATCAGCAAACTTAGAGCATAAGCCTGCTTCACAGTATTGAACTTGATTCCCAAAAAACAAGAATCCAATCGGAATGAAAATGATAAAAACTTTCCAGTATGCTTTATATAATTTTATGATATGGCGGCTCAGCAGCTCAGGCGGTAAATGCCCCCCCCCGGATAATCCAGAGCTACAAGAAGCATATAATCCATAACCGCCTAAAAACATAAAGATAGAGACACAAATTTTGCCAAAAGAGCCTATGATAACTGTCAATTCCATTCCAGAGATATAATATTGGGAAGCAATCTCTAGGCCATAGGGAATTCTATCTGCAAATGTGTATAAATGATGAGCCAACATCAACAATATAGCAATTCCCTTAACCTGCTTTGTATTTTCTCTTGTAAACATAAATATTTTTGTATTTTAACTAAGTATGGCAGATATCATCCAATCTTCAATCTAAACTTATGAAGGTCCCTGTCACATTCCGCCCGTTCAATCACAGCCCCCAAACCTTTCAATTTTTCCTCAAAATGCTCATACCCTCTCTGAATATATCCAATTTCATCTACCACAGTATATCCATCAGCCGCCAATCCAGCAATCACCAAGGCGGCACCAGCCCGAAGGTCAGGTGCATTGACCGATGCCCCAGTAAACCCATTAACTCCATCAATAATGGCAACATTTCCTTCTACTTTAATATTGCTGCCCATGCGTGCCAGCTCGTCCACATACTTAAACCGATTCTCAAAAATACTCTCTGTCACAATACTAGTTCCATTAGCAAGAGCTAAGGTCACTGTCATCTGCGGTTGCATATCTGTGGGAAATCCTGGATAGGGCAGTGTATTGATATTTGTATGCCTCTGATGTGGTTTTCCAACTACTCGAACTGCATCGTCAAACTCTACCACCTCGCAGCCAATCTCCAAAAGCTTTGCAGAAATAGCCTCCAAATGCTTTGGAATTACATTTTTTACCATAACATCACCGCGTGTTACCGCAGCAGCACACATAAATGTCCCAGCCTCAATCTGGTCTGGGATAATGGAATATTCGGTTCCATGAAGCTTCCTAACGCCTTTAATTCTAATAATATCGGTTCCTGCCCCTTTAATATTGGCTCCCATACTGTTAAGAAAGCTCGCAACATCTACCACATGAGGCTCTTTTGCAACATTTTCAATAATGGTTTGACCCTCTGCAAGAGAGGCTGCCATCATAATATTGATGGTTGCACCTACAGATACCTTATCTAAATAAATATGACTTCCAACTAAATCAATGGCATGAGCTACTACAGCTCCTCGCTCAATCTCTACCTTTGCACCTAAAGCACGAAACCCTTTTAAATGCAGGTCAATAGGTCTGCTTCCAATATTACAGCCTCCAGGCAAAGGTACTTGTGCACTTTTATATTTTCCCAGAAGTGCTCCTATAAAATAATAGGACGCTCGAATTTTTCGTATATATTCATCATCTACTGCTACTTCATGTATATATTTTGCATTTATCGTAATTGTATGTCTGTCTATTCTCTCAACTCTAGCCCCAATCTCTGCAATGGCTTCCAGAAGTACATTGATATCCCTGACATCAGGAAGGTTCTCTATCGTAACATCCTCATCTGTCATAATTGCGGCGGCCAAAATGCCCAATGCAGCATTCTTTGCACCACTGATAGTCACTTCTCCAACCAGTGGATTGCCGCCTTTCATAATATACTGTTCCATCCCGCACCTCTATATTATCATTCTATCCCCTTGATGCATAAAAAGCATCTGTCCTTTTGAATATTCCTTGATACGCAAAATGTATCTACATCTAAGGACACAATATCTTACAGACTGTTTACTTTTTTCTTTCGTGTATGTTGATTATACCCTATTGTGGGAAACTCGTCAACCTAATCATTCCTAAGCATATCCCTACTTATGCCCAGACCAATTTTGTACTATTTTGCTGAAAAATACGGCAAAATGTATATTTCTTTTGTTTTCTAATACATTCTGTCGTATTTTTCTTCAAAAAACCTTATAAAACCTAGTCAATTAACTGCCAACTGCCACAGCACAAATAAAGTCATTTTTTTGACTTTGGAAATATTGCGTCCCATCATTTAACCCCATCTTAATAGATTCTCCTGTTTCTGGCTGGAAAATCGATACATTATACTGATCAAATCCATTGAGCAACACATAACTACCTGATTCCAGATAAGCTAACACTGGATAACCTTGTCCGATAAAATACAGAATTTGATTCAAGGTACAACCTCTGGCATCTATGAGCATCACCCCATTTTCAAGTTCTATATTTTGAGTAAATGAGTCAAGACTTCGAGTGATATCATAGGCAGCCAGATGAGGGTCCCGAATGGTCATATTGCTGTCTCGATTCACTCGATTCCATAAAATTCTCTGATTTTCATCTGTCACTACACCCATATCCTCATAACAGGCATTTACTGCCTCTGCAAACTCTTCATAAATTCCAATCAATGTTCCCTGTCCATAGGAGTAAAATTTTACCTGTGAATTCTTGGAATCTGATTGTAACTCCAGAGTATCCGATTCATCATAAGTAATTCTTTTCGCTGCTGTCACTTTCACACTTTTGCTGGTTCTAACTTCAGAACTTAGCTGGACAAAATACAGCTTTCTTCTGATTTCTGAGGCAAACCAGCCAATCCCCTCCATATAAGTGTCTTCTTTTACAGTATTGCAGACAATGGTATCTTCATCTAAGTAGGCATATTCATGTTCTCCATACTTCTGATAGCGTTCTATATGAATCCTGGCATCTTCCACCTGAACATTGGCAATATAATATCCTTCTTTCTCATAGCGAGTTTGAAGCTGCAGATTATCGTCTACAATCTCTAATGCATACATAGGTAAACATTCTGTTCTCCCATTGAGATTCCAGATTTCCCCTTTATGAGATAATCCATACACAAAGTCTTCTTGAACAAAGCCCAGACACTGAACATAATCCCCTTCTGGTGCACGGATTTCATGGGTTGCTCCAGTGGCCAGGTTAAATAGATGAATAATACCTCCTCCATAGGCATCTATCCCTTCCTGCCATGCCAACTTTTCTCCATCTTGACTGATTGCATAGCTTCCTTCTGTTAAATTCTCTGCCACAACAATATATTCATTGCTGGACAAATCAATACCAATAATAGACTCATTCCAAAAAAGATACATCATTCCTGTGCCATTATAATAGGACAACTTTTCCACCCCCAGCCGTATCTCATCAAAGGATTCAGTTGCAGGAATAAAAAACTGCTCTCGAATAGCTCCTGAATGGTCAAACTGACATAAGCTAATCCCATGCTGTCCTTCATGCTGTCCCCGATTCATGTAGCCATATACCATAAATTCGATATCTCCCTCATCACTGACAGACACAATCTTGATATCATGTCGATTATAACTGCTCCGCTTGCTCTCGTCAGAACTGCTGCGGAAAGAAAATATTTTTATAGCCTTAGCCTCTGTCTGGTCATAACACCATAAATCTCTGTTAAATACAAATGCAAGATAGGTTCCATTAGAGCTTTTCTTTAAGTTGATAGCTTCATCATTGCCGATCCCCAACATAAGACGTTTTCCAGAAAATAGTTCTCTTTCTCCAGAAAATATCTGATTGGTAATTCGGTCAAAATCCATCATATAGATTCTTTTAGAATTCCATCTCATAGTATAATTGTCAATGACATCATAATACTCTATCTCTCCTCCCTCAGATTGGCGACTTACCTGATACTGAACCTGAATTTGACCCATAATTCCATCTAAATCTTTCAATGTCACCTGCATATCACCCTCCAATCTCATATCCAGACCTGCCCAAGTCAGTTGAGAAAAGCTTGATTTGATGGTGACATGTCCAAGTGAAGAATTATCGGCAGTATCAGAGGTTTCCAAATAGGTTACAAGATCACCTGCCTGACCTGGTGTTAAACTTTTTGTAGAAAATTCCCTAGCTAAATTCATCATTTGAGAGGCATAATCATTTTCTGCCCATAGAATTCGAGTATAATAATGTAGAACTCCCTGACCAGGAACCTCCAACATCAAATGTAGCAGATATTCCGTATCTCTCACCAGAAGGTTCTGGATTGGCAAAACCATCTTGATATCTGTCTCTGTATTTTGCCAGTCTTCAATGGAAGTCCTCTCTACCAATCTACTTAAATCCATACTGCGAATTTCATATTGAGCAGCAGCAATATCTGCCTTACACTCTGCAATCCTCACTTCCAGTTCTCGATTCTGTGGCAGAGTAGTGACCGACTCTCTAGAAACCGCCTGACCCATCTCCTGTCGATATGCTGCCAGACGGTTTTGTTCTCCTCCTGCCATTTGTGTATAGACAATTGGAAGACAAGGCTCCTCCATCACTGTGTAAACTGCTTCTGACTTATCCATAGTGCTTTGTTCTGCTATAAAATAAATACCCAAGGCAGCCAAAAAAATGCTTCCCAAGATTAATGTTCTTTTAATAATCTTACTCATCTATAAAAGCTTCCTTTATTTTAGTTTTCTCTATATTGTAAATGCTAACCAGAAAAACTACAACTTAATCTTTTATAAATATGCTCTCCAAATCGCCCTATCTTTTATTCAAATCGCTTTTCTATAGCCTTAAAGTAACCTGAGAACATGTATGATATCTATTGTCATTCTTTAGAAGAGATATTTTGTACAACCCTATATAATCTAACATAATCCTACTTGACATCTTCGTCTTTGGAATTCATTCATAATCAATACCTTCACAATATCTGAAAGTAGTCCCCTATGAGGAGGGCGACCTGGTGGGCGACCCCATGGCGGTGGACCTGGTGGTGGACCCCATGGTGGTGGACCTCCTGGCGGACGCCCCCATGGCGGTGGGCCTGGTGGTGGACCCCATGGTGGCGGGCCTCCTGGCGGACGACCCCATGGCGGTGGACCTGGTGGTGGACCCCATGGTGGCGGGCCTCCTGGCGGACGCCCCCATGGCGGTGGACCTCCT
>DEPC01000187.1 GCA_002358555.1 Hungatella sp. UBA3402
AATGCCGGCGATCAACTGGAAAATACCGATCACAAAGGCCACCGGCAGTGTAATCTGACTGATATTGCGCATTTTCGGCTTCCGTTTCCTGTTTTCAATCACAAGAAAAGCTACCCCGAACACGATCAGGGCAATCGCAATCGACCAATAATTATAGAAGAGTTCTTCGAACAGATCATCAAACGGCAGCCCGATCACCACAGCCGGGATGCATCCCACGGCCACCTTGCCCCACATCGAGAAGACATCCCCGCGGATCAGTCTGCCGCCGCCGAAGCGGAAGGGAAAGATCCGGTCCCAGTACAGAATCACCACCGCCATAATCGCTCCGAGCTGGATTACCACCAGAAACATAGACCAGAATTCCGGCGTCACATCCAACTGTACAAATTCTTCCAAAAGTATCATATGTCCGGTACTGCTGATAGGGAGCCATTCTGTAAATCCCTCCACTATTCCAAATACCAGAATCTTCAATACTTCTATGACATCCATCCATTACTCTCCTCTAAATATTATCAATCTGCCAGTCAATCGGTTCTTCGCCGTGAGACTTTAAAAATTCATTTGTTTGGCTGAAATGACGGCATCCAAAAAATCCCTTATCTGCTGAAAAAGGGCTTGGATGAGGAGCCTTTAAAATCAGATGCTTTGGATTGTTTAACATAGGAATTTTTGTCTGTGCTGGGCGCCCCCAAAGCAGATACACAATAGGACGGTCCTGCTCATTGACTGCCTCGATAATGGCATCTGTAAATTTCTCCCATCCTTTTCCCTGGTGAGAATTCGCACTGTGAGCGCGAACAGTAAGAACTGTATTCAGCATCAAAACACCCTGCTTTGCCCATTTCTCCAGATAGCCATTATTGGGGATATCGCATCCCAAATCATCATGAAGTTCCCGATAAATATTTTTTAAGGACGGCGGAATCTTCTGTCCTGGCAGCACGGAAAAAGATAGTCCATGTGCCTGGTTGACGCCATGATAGGGGTCCTGCCCAAGAATTACTACCTTTACATCTTTTAATGCAGTTAAATGCAATGCATTAAAAATATCATCAGATGGCGGAAATACAGTAGTTGTCTCATATTCCTTCTTTACAAACTCATAAAGTTCCTTATAATAAGATTTCCCAAATTCCGTTCCAATGGCTTCCAGCCAATCATTCTGTATCGCTCCCATAATTTTCCCCTTTATCTTTTCATGTATCGTTTTTTGACTTGATAGTGCATATTCTTTCGGTATAGGTATTTTTACAATCTTACAGAAACCCCTTTGTCATGAAGATAACTTTTTAATTCTTTAATCTCCAACTCTTTATAGTGGAATAAAGAAGCTGCTAAAGCTGCATCTGCCTTGCCCATTGTCAATGCCTCAAAAAAATGTTCCTTTGTTCCTGCTCCTCCCGAAGCAATCACTGGAACTGACACACACTGGGCAATTTGAGCAGTTAATTCACAGTCATAACCAGCTTTTGTCCCGTCACAGTCCATACTGGTCAGTAAAATCTCTCCTGCTCCCATATGGTCTGCCTTCTGCGCCCACTCGATAGCATCCAATCCTGTGTCAATACGCCCTCCATGTTTATACACATTCCATCCAGAACCATCGCTGCGTCGCTTGGCATCAATCGCTACTACCACACATTGTCTGCCGAATTTTTCTGCTGCATCAGTAATTAGCTTCGGATTGTCAATGGCTGAGGAGTTGATGGATATCTTATCTGCCCCTTCCCTGAGAAGTCGTCTAAAATCCTCCACTGTGCGGATTCCACCTCCTACTGTAAAAGGAATAAACACAGTCTCTGCCACCTTTCTCACCATATCCACCATAGTTTCCCTGGCATCCGAAGATGCAGTAATATCTAAAAATATTAGTTCATCTGCTCCTGCCTTTCCATAGGCGGCTCCAATTTCCACTGGGTCTCCTGCGTCCTGAAGATTCACAAAATTTACGCCTTTGACTACTCGGCCATTATGCACATCCAGACAAGGAATGATTCTTTTTGTAAACATATGCACCTCTTTCATCCTTATGAGTACTTTTAAGTCTACTCTAGTCTTACAAAGTTCTCCAAAATCTTAAGTCCTACATCTCCGCTTTTTTCGGGATGAAACTGACATCCAAAAAGATTACCCTTCTCCACTGCTGCATGAATATGGGTACTGTACTCTGTAGAGGCTGCCACAACAGACTCCTCTTCTGCTTTCAAATAATAAGAATGGACAAAATACACATATGCCCCTGACAGGATGCCTGTAAACAGCTTAGACTTAGGATTAATCTCCAGAGAATTCCAGCCCATATGAGGAATCTTAAGTCCCTGACATTGAGGAATTTTAAGAATCTTCCCCTTTAAAAGTCCCAGTCCTTTCACCCCTTCACATTCCTCGCTACTTTCAAACATCAGTTGAAGTCCCAAGCAGATTCCTAAAAACGGAATATTCTGGTCCACTACCTGATGGATTACATCAACCAGACCATATTGGCAAAGCTGTGCCATGGCATCCCCAAAGGCTCCAACTCCTGGCAGGATTACTTTATCTGCCGAAAGAAT
The DNA here is from genome assembly GCA_002358555.1 of Hungatella sp. UBA3402. Classification (GTDB taxonomy): domain Bacteria; phylum Bacillota; class Clostridia; order Lachnospirales; family Lachnospiraceae; genus UBA3402. The sequence goes on from DEPC01000187.1 coordinate 2,559, forward strand.
CGTCTGGAAATCCCTAGTAATCACTACCCTCTCTCCAAGGGAAAGCAGAGCCTTTTCTACGCTTCTTAAATTGCCTGCATCATAATCTATGACTGCAATCATATCTTCCCCCCTTTTCATGCCTGTCTGCATATAGCAAGACTTATGGTTTTGGTTTCTTACTCTGTCTCTTGTGCACAACCTTTCTGCTATAAAATCATGAATCAAAAGCTGCCCGAAAGGTATTAAATTTCCTTCATAATTATACAAAATTCCCTGGCAAATTACAACAGCTTTTCTAGTTTTTGTATCCATTCTACTGAATTTTCTGACACTGCCACAGCGCGTTCTTTTATCTCCTCAGTCACCTGGCTCAAAGTCTCATGTACCCGATACATATGAGATTTCTGATTAAAATAGACCGTTTTTTCAAAAGGCCATCGGATTACCGTAGGAACCTGAAACCCTTCTCCTAATTCTAGGACTAATAGTTCCTGATTGATGGTCATAGTCAACCATTTGGTATATTTGTGCCATTGAGGAAGATATCCTTCCTCTATATATACCTCAGCTTCTCTTGTATTGCCCACTAATGGAGCACCACAATGGGGACAAATATCTTCTGGAATTTCCCCTGGTTCCCAGATATCCTTAGTACATGTTTTTGAACATTGCCTCCAAGTTTCATTCCCACAGGGCGCCACAATTCTTCCATCTTCCAGAGAGCTGTCATAGATAACTGCATCTGTATTCGTTGTTACAATAAAATAGTCTTTATCTCTTAAAAGCTGTGCCAAAGCTTCATAGGCCTGTCTAATCTCTGAGTGTTTGTCAGCACGCCATTCCCCGCCAATCCCAATCAACACTTTTTTAGCTCCAGCTAGATGCTCTAATGCAGATTTTTCTGTATTTGCCATATCATTCCCTGCCTTCTATGGTATATTATCTTCTATCTTAACACAATTCTACAGGTAAATAGGACAAAATTATACTCCATCTTCCAATCCAGCCACATGAAGTCTGCCACTTGCATCTGCTATATAAGTTGTATCATTGATAGTCAAAGTAGTATCTGCCTCCATACGCCCTGTATCTGGATTTAGATAGTATTGCACTCCTCCTACTTCAATCAGTCCTGTAGCCATCTGGCCTGTATTGTTAAGATAATACCAACTATTGTCAATAAACTGCCAATCTGTCATCATATGCCCTTGATTGTCAAAATAATACCAAGCTTCCTCGATTGGTCTCCACCCTGTTGCCATAGTTCCATTTTCTTTTAGAAAATATTTTTGCCCTCTGTCATCTAACCAACCTGTCTGCATCACACCATTTTGGTCCATATAATACCAGTTGCTACCATCATAAATCCAACCTTTCGATAAAATTCCACTTCCATTCATATAACGCCATTTTCCATCTGGAATAACCCAGCCCGTAGCCATCTGACCAGAATCACTTAAATAATAGGTTTGTCCACCATCATTTAGCCAGCCTGTCTGCATTGCACCAGTGCTTCTATCACCAAAATACCAGGTTCCATTGTCATTGATCCAGCCTTTGGCAACTGCTCCAGAACTGCCCAGATAATACCAAGCTCCATTGTCCATTCTCCAGCCATATTGCATCTTGCCGGAAATTTCATCTAAATAATATCTTTCGCCTCCTAATAGCTGCCAGTTCTTTAAAGCCAGTCCCTGTCCATCCATATAGTACCAGCCATCGCCGTCATAAATCCAATTATTTTTTTGCTGTACATAGTTCGCATAATAATAAGTATTACCCCCAATCGTTCTCCAGGTATTAGCAGGTATCACAGTTGAAAAATCTGAGAACTGAAAATCAATATCCACATGAGTGCTGATTCCTTTTACTGCTCCTGTATTGGTTGCCTGCCACATAACAGGAGAAGGATATGTAGGTTTCTGAGAATATCTGGCTACCCACACTGGATAATTCATCAGAGACATGTCCAAGCGGTTATTTAACCAGTATTCATTGGCATATATGATAGGATAATATCCAGCTGATGAAATCTTACTGCAAAATGTATTTGCAATAACTGCCAACTGCTCTTTGGACAAAGCTGCCTGTACCTCATCCTCCATGTCCAGAGCTACTGGATAAGATATCGGATAATCCTTAATCAAATTCAGTATAAAATCTGCCTCTTCTGCTGCCATCTCAGGAGTAGTTGCTGTAGAATAGATATAAACTCCTACCTGGATTCCTGCTGCCGAAGCTCCTTGAACATTTTTCTGAAAATATGGGTCTATGACCCCTCTGGAACGGGTTCCCAACATGACAAAAGATACATCATCTGCTGCCACCTGCTGCCAATCCACATCTCCTTGCCATCGAGATACATCAATTCCTCTGCGCAACACATTGGTAATCGAAGAACCATCTGGCATCAAATAAATATCTCCTGACCTTTTCCATGCATTTGGATTTTCCTGAGATACCGTCTGATTGGTATCTATAGAACTGGTATTATTATTTCTTGGGTCAATCCCTCCTGGTCCCATCATATCAGATTCAGAAATCGAATAATTGTTCTCTCCTGGCCCAATTGCCCATGCAATCTCTGCTGGAACCCTGGCCATTAGCCCGATGATTCCTGCCATCGCAATCCCTTGACACCGTTTTGTAAAATATTTTTTGTCTCTCATAGCCATCTCCTTTATCTAAAATTATCTGATTGTAACAAAATTAACATCTGATTTTTGTTATTTTTTATAAACTATTTCATATAAAATTCCAAGACAGTCATATGCTTCTTGATTTTATCATACTTTTACCCTAGATTTTTTACTTTTTACTTAACGTTTTCTATACATATGTATTTCTAAGTTAACCCGTTGTACTACAGAGAACAGATAAAATTAGGAGGATAAGGCTATTAATTGATGATATAGAAAGAATCTTATTCGCAGTGTTACTTCTGGCGGTATCCTTTAAACGGATATTCGCCGGAAAAAGAAAAAGCCAAGACGCACCCTCAAAAAAGGACAGTCGTCTCAGCCTTATTCTATCATCATTAAAAATCTGCTACAAATTCCAGAACATTCAACACTTACTTTCTATGTTTTCAGCATATCTTCAAAATCAGATGCACAGATATCATTGAATTCATAAGTCTTTTCGTAATGTGGTATTAAATCAAATCATATTTTACAATATCCATATTAACAAGCCCATTGCTAAAGAAAGAGATTCCTTCTGCTTTCTGGTCTGTTTGAATTGAAGCTGAAAGTACTTGTTCTCCATCATTTACAAACAATTCGACACTGAAGCGATCTAAGATTAGCCTTAACCTGATTCTTCCATTGTGATGTCTGACAAGACTTCGGCGTTGATGAATGATTGCTCTTCTGGAGCCGGAGAATTTGCGGTCAATCTTAAGAATTGACTCATGGGGCCGAAAACTGACAGCCGTATGGTGATTGGAATCCTGGGCAAAACGCACCGCAAATTTCTGATACACATGTTCATCGTCAACCGGACGAAGATTAAGTTCCATATCTATTTTTCTGCCGCTGATACCGCTTAACTGCAGGATATCTGTGAATGTAACATCTGTATATCTCACTTCATTTCTGCGCATAGCTTCCAGTTCCTGGATCGGCTTTTGATAGAGACGCCCATTTTTTATAGAAAGTTCTCTTGGCAGACTCATCTGTCCGAACCATGGAGTATGAACTGTAGAAGGGAGACAGGTATCCCAGTTCTGCATCCAGCCGATCATGATTCTTCTGCCATCTGGTGTAAGAAGGGTCTGAGCAGCATAAAAGTCAATGCCATAATCAATAGCCTGGTTGCGTTCCTCAACAAACTTTTTGTTTTCTTCGTCGTACGAGCCAATGATACAGACTGTTCCGTTTCCGTTATGATACTCAAATCCCTGAGGCAGCATATCCTGTGGACTTACTAACAGAATCTGTTTTCCATCCAATTCAAAAAAATCAGGACATTCCCACATTTTTCCATAACGTCCTTGATTAGAACACAATACCTGATGGAACTTCCAGTCCAATCCATCACAGCTCTTAAACATTAAAATCTGACCACTGCCATCAGCAGGACGGCTTCCGACTACAGCATAATACATGTCATTGTTTCCCCTCCATATTTTGGGGTCACGGAAATCATAGCGGGAACTTCCATGTGGAAGATCATTTTCTGTCAATACCGGATTTTTGCAATATTTTTCATAATTGATTCCATCACCTGTAGCAATGCATTGCCTTTGTACTTCACAGATGCTTCCATCTTCCTGTGTTTCCTTTGCTACTCCGGTATACATGAGCAAATGTCTTCCATCAGGAAGCGTAACTGCACTTCCTGAAAAACATCCATCTTTATCATAAGCTTCATCCGGTGCCATAGCGGCAGGAAGATAGTTCCAATGCAGTAAGTCAGAACTTACTGCATGTCCCCAGTGCATAATTCCCCAATGAGAACCGTAAGGATAATACTGGTAGAAAAGGTGATATTGCCCATTATAGAAAGAAAAACCGTTAGGGTCATTCATCCAGCCAATGCGCGGGGTCAGGTGAAAATCTGGTCGTTCTTCTTTTTTTATATTTTTTTCAAATGTTTCCTCATATTTTCGTGCCTTTTGTAAAATCGGGCTTACCATCATATACCTCCTGAAAATAGTTACTGATAAAAAGCATCCAAATACTTCTGGAAAATAGACAGATATTCTTCTACCCCATAGGCTTCCAGCTTATTAATATATTCGTTCCAGTCATTTTCTGTATATCCATTCATGATCCATCTTGAACGGCATTCGTTAATATACTGTGAAATATCAGTCATCAAAATGGAAAGCCTGTCTGTGTCCTCACGGCTCATGAATACATTTGGATATACATATTTCGTGTTCATATCTGGTGTGAAAAATTCCTTGATCCAATCCAGACGGTATTGTGCATCATCAGGACAGGTAACATATACACCATAATACTCATCGAGAATGGCTAGAGGACCGCCAACAGATTCTGCTTCTCTGACCTCCACCGGAGAAGCATCTCCGAGTGCAGCATGTTTCAGCATGGGGTTTCCCTCATCATTAACACTCATCTCAAAGATATCAAAATCATCTTCTTCTCCGTAGGTTCCCCAGTTGTTCTGAGGAGACTGCAAAGGAGCATACATCTGATCAAGCCATGCACACACCAGCGCCGGTTCTTGGGCAACTGCGGTTACGACGCAACGTCCTCTGTTATATCCGCTTGTAAAAGAACCATTCTCAGGGGTGATGTTTCTTGTATCCGCAGTCAGTGCCGGAAGAGGAACCCAGTCTGTGATATTATCAATATTGGCAATATCCCAACTGAAACAGACACCATAACGTCCTGATTTTCCCTTCGCCACATAGGTCGACCATTCCTGTGTGAAAGCCTCCGGATCAATCAGCCCTTCCTCATATAATTTATGAAGCCATGAGATTCCATCCTTAAATCCCTGCTGGGTTGCCGTGCAGATTACTTCCCGTGAATCAGTAACCGCAATATGCCTTCCCTGATCGCCGTCACCGTAGCCATCGCCAAAGCCATTAATCAAAAGAGCCGGATCCTGACTGCCATCATTGACAATACAGGACATAGGAATAATGCTTCCTTCAATATCAAACTCCTCCTGAAGCTCAGGGGCATGCTCTTTGAATGCCATCAGAGTCTGTTCAAATTCATCTACAGTTTTTGGAATTTCTAGCCCCAGAAAGTCAAGCCATTTTTTATTGATAAAACTCATCTCGCTGACCGTCTGGATTGCGGTTTTTTCAGAGCCAAGCTGTTCAATCCAAGGAAGTGCCCAGATATGGCCGTTGACATCTGTACTCATCTTTTTATATTCAGGATATTTTTCAAAAATCGACCTTAAATTTGGCATATAAGCATCAATATATTCCTCTACTGGGATAATTGCCCCATAATTTGCATATCTCAGAAGGTCATTATCACTGAAATCAGCACTGAACACAAAGTCCGTCAGAAGATTTGGATTTGCCATATTAAGAGCAATCTTATCACCCCATTGATCCGACTGAATCGCCATCCAGTCAATTTCTACATTTGTTGCTTCCTGAAGTCTTTTGAAGATAGTACGGTTGTTAGGGTTAGATTCCGTATTGGGCGGATAGCTGATCATTCCGGTCAGGGTCTTTTTTTCTGCCAGCGGAAACTGGAGCTGCGCCAGATCTACCACCTGCATTTCTTCGCCGGTATTGAGAGAAGCAACGCTTCGCCCACATGCAGCCAGAGGAAATATTGTTCCTGCGGTCACTATCAATGCGACAGTGCGCTTTATAAATTCGTTTTTCATATCCTTGCTCCTTTTCACGTTCATCAGCCTTTTACAGAACCTGCCATGATGCCGCTGTCAAAATATTTCTGGAAGAACGGATACATCACCAAAAGAGGAAGGCTGGAAATAATAATTGTGGCATATTTTAAAAGCTCTGCAAGCTGGGCACGTTGTGCTGTACTCTGCATGTCAGAAATCATGCCTGAATCCGGCTGATTCTGAATAAGAATAGAACGAAGTACAAGCTGTAAAGGCTGTTTGGCAGAATCATTTAGATAAATCATAGCATCAAAGTAACTGTTCCACATCGCAACGAACTGCCACAAAGCCAGCACTGCAATAATCGGCGTACATACAGGGAGCAGAATCTTAAAAAAATAGGTAACTTCATTGGCTCCGTCCACATCTGCTGCCTCACGAAGTTCCATGGGAATTCCGCGGTAATAAGTTCTTGCGATAGTCATATTCCACACACTGAACGCACCAGGAAGAATAACAGCCCACATGCTGTTGAGAAGCCCTAAATTGCCAATTAACAGGTAGGTAGGAATCAGTCCGCCTCCAAAAAACATCGTAATCATAAAAATCACATTAAAGAATTTCCTGCCTTTGAAATCTACTCTTGACATGGGATATGCGGCTAAAAGGGTAATGCCCACAGATACTACGGTAAATACTACAGAATAAACCACCGCATTTTTAAAACCAATCCAAATCTGGGTGTTGGAGATAACACGTTCATATGCTGTCAGGGTCCATTTGCTGAAATCAAAGGTAATTCCTTTATTCTGCAATGTTATGGGATCCATAAAGGAAGCAACAATAATATAAATTATAGGAACGATAATTGCAAGAACAAACAAGCTAATCAGAATATATCCTACTGTAAGAAGTATTTTATCTTCTGTACCATAACTGGAAAATTTTTTTGTTTTTGTATTCATCGGGAACCTCCTATACCCCTTGTCCATCGTTCATTTTTGCCACAATTTTATTCACACTTACAAGGAGAATAACATTAATGACCGTATTGAACAGACCAACTGCTGTCGAAAAACTAAAGTTGCCACTGATAAGACCTTGTTTGTAAACATATGTAGAGATGATTTCTGAACTGGCAAGGTTTAAGTCTGTCTGCAATGCATAAGCTTTTTCAAATCCGATACTCATAATATTCCCTGCCTGAAGGATAAACTGGATTATCACAATATCTTTAATAGCAGGCCATTCAACGACTCTAATCTGCTGAAGGATATTAGCACCGTCAAGCTCGGCGGCTTCCCTTAAATCCTGACTTGCATTTGCCAGAGCAGCGGTATACATAATGGAGGCCCAGCCTGCTCCCTGCCAGATACCGCTTGCGATATAGATGGTTCTCCATGCTTTCGGCATTGTCATAAAATTAATCTGGCTGCCAAATAACAGATTGACCGGACCGGTTACAGAAAGGAAAATCCTTATAATACCGCAGAGAACAATAACAGAAATAAAGTTTGGCAGATAAAGGGCCAGTTGTATTTTCTTCTTAATTCCTGTACTTTGAATCCGGTTCAGCAGGAAGGCCAAGATAATTGGTACCGGAAACCCCCACAAAAGGCCAAAAATACTAAGCTTTAAGGTATTGGCCAGATAGGACATAAAATCTGGAGATGAAAGGAATCTTTGAAAATATTGAAGCCCTACCCACTTACTGCCCAGAATACCCTTGAATGGGTTATAATCCTGGAAAGCAATCAAAATACCGCCCATAGGAATGTACTTAAAGATTAAAGTCAATGCCAATGCCGGCAGAAGGAAGATTACATATAATTCCCAGTGCTGTTTTACATACACCAGCGTATTATGAACCCCCCCTGATTTGTTGCGCTGTTTCCCCGTGGAAACAGTTGAAGAATTAGAAGCCATTTGTTCCCCCTTTCCCGCATGTCTGTTTCGTTTTATTTTACGATAGGCATATTTGCTGTGCACATTTAAGAATGGTGCAAACGTAAAATTCCAGTCATGCAACTTGTCTATAATATACTATTTATTTTACATTTAGTCAATATAAATTTTACATTTGACCAAATTTTAATTATATTTCTTTTACATTTAGGATAATTTAAAGTAAAAAAATATTGTATTTTTACATTTGACATATTTTATAGTGTGAGTTATGATACATATGTAATATTTGAAAGGAGAATGGTATGGCTTCAAAAGTTACGATTCAGGATATCGCAGACGCCCTGGGCGTTTCACGCAATACAGTTTCAAAAGCAATCAATAATACAGGGGTATTAGCTGCTGCTACCAGAGATAAAGTTTTAAATAAAGCACAGGAAATGGGATATAAACAATTTTCCTATATGAATATCTCAGAAACTACCAGTCTATCCTCGGTTTTTGAGGGAGAAGAAAAACTTGAAATTGCGCTTCTTTTGGGAAATTTTGTAGGCAGCTCCCACTTTGCATCAACAATGCTTGATAAATTTCAGAGGGAGCTTGCACAGTTGGGATATAGACTTATCATGTACAGAGTGATTGAAGAGGAGATAAAAGAACGGAAACTTCCTGTTTCTTTTCAAGCAGAAAGAACTGCTGGCATTGCCTGCATTGAAATCTTTGACCATGAGTACTGCAAAATGCTTTGTAGTCTGAATATTCCGCTGCTGTTTATTGATTCCCCTGCTGATGGTTTTAATGCTCCTTTGGAGGCTGACCGACTCTATATGGACAATCGAACGGAAATTTACAGTTTTGTCAAAGAAATGATTCGAAGAGGAAAGAACAGAATTGGCTTTGTAGGTAAGTATATGCATTGTCAGTCCTTTTATGAACGATATATGAGCTACCGCAATGCAATGTATGTTATGGGTCTTTCCTGTCCTGAGGAATATTGCCTTATTGAAAATAAGCAGGAACTTTCAGGATACAGCCGAGATTCTTGGAATGAGTATCTGACTGAGTATATCCGAAAAATGAAAAACCTTCCAGATGTTTTTATCTGTGCCAACGATTCAGTCGCCCTGGATGTCATGCAGGTGTTGAATTCTCTGAATTATTCTGTTCCGGATGATGTCTACCTGTGCGGTTTTGATGATTCACCTGAATCAAGAGTGGTGACACCATCCCTTACCACAATCCATATTCATAGTCAGGATATAGGGCTTTCCGCTGTGCAGCTGCTTGTATCACGAATCAAAGAGCCGTTTCTGAATTATCGAACTATGTATATTGAAACCAATTTAATTTTCAGGGAATCTACGGGAGATTAAGCAATGAAAGGACTTTTAGATATTGATGGACCTGTTATGCAGTACATAACAAAAATTGTGTATTCTGTCTGGCTGAACATTCTTTGGATTATTTTCTGTCTGCCAGTTTTTACTGTCGGCGCTTCCACAACAGCACTTTTTTATGTAACCTTAAAGATTGTCAGAAATGAGGAAAGCAGCATCACCAGAACATTTTTTCACTCTTTCAGGGAAAATTTTCGCCAAGCAACCTTAATCTGGCTGATTCTTCTTGGTATTGGAATCATTTTGGGAATAGATGGATATATTTTTTACCATATGAAATTTGACAGTGTGGTATGGACATTCGGAACAGCCATATATATTATAGCCCTTGCCACTTATGCTATTATACTGATGTACATATTTCCACTTTTGGCAGGATTTAATAATACCATATGGGCGATGTTCAAAAACTCACTGATGATTGGTATGCGTTTTCTTCTCTGTACAGTGCTGATGAGCTTAGTTTATTTTATTATGGTAGTGGTTGCTATTCGTTTTTTTACTCCTGTGATTATTTTTGGAGAAGGTCTTTGCGCTCTTTTATGTTCTTATCTTCTCTCTAATATATTTGTTCTTGTTAGAAAAAAAGAATAAAAGCTTATTTATAAAAAATTTTCTCTTTCCAAAAACAAATTGAGCTGTCACAAAATCCTTTTT
>DEPC01000245.1 GCA_002358555.1 Hungatella sp. UBA3402
ACATAAGGAGTTTCCAAATCTCCAGAAGGCTCAAAGGACATCTTGACATCACCGTACTGTCCGTGACCGCCTGTCTGTTTTTTATATTTGCCCTGTGCTTCTACTTTCTTGCGGATTGTCTCACGGAAGGCAAATTTAGGTTTACTTAACTCAATCTCTACTTTATAACGAGAGGCCAGTTTGCTGACAATGACATCTAACTGCTGGTCTCCGATTCCATAGAGCAGGCTTTGGCGGTTCTCCTTATCTCCTACTACTTTTAAGGTTTGGTCTTCTTCCATCAGCTTAGCTAAGGCAGTTGCCACCTTATCGTCATCACCCTTTGTCTTAGTCTTATAACGCATATAAGTATAAGGAGTTGAAATCTCTGGCTTGTGGTAAACAATAGGAGCTGTTCTTAATGCCAGAGTATCCCCTGTTTGGGTGACATTGAGCTTAGCTACGGCACCGATATCTCCAGCATGGAGCTCTTTCAGCTCTATCTGCTCTTTGCCTCTCAAGGTATATATCTTGCCGATTCTTTCCTCAGTATCTTTATTTACATTATAAGAGTTGGAATCTGGCTTTAAGGTTCCTGTACATACCTTTACCAGAGAATATTTTCCAATAAATGGGTCAACAATCGTTTTAAATACTCTCATAGAGAGAGATACTTCATCATTATACTTTGCAACAAAGCGTTCACCTGTAGATACATCCACACCAATACATTCAAATCTGTCTGGTGATGGGAAATATCTGTCAATGCCTTGAAGAAGCATCTTGGCACCCTGGCAGTTAATACCAGAGCCTAACATAACTGGAACAATACTTCCATCTATTACATGTTCCCGAAGAGCACTGGAAATCTCCTCATATGTAAATTCCTCACCGGAGAAATACCGTTCCATATACTCTTCACTGGTCTCAGCAACTGCCTCCACCAATGCCTCCCGACAAATACCTAAGTTTTTCTGAGAGTATTCGGGAATCTCACATTCTACATAATCACTGTTGGTGGTAAATCTTCTTCCTGCCATCTTTACCACATTAACAAAGCCGACAAATTTTTCATTTTCACGGATGGGCAGATGGAATGGTGCAATCTTTCTGCCAAATCTGGTCTCTAGCTTTAAGATTAGCTCACGGAAGCTGGCATGGTCGTCATCCATATTGGTTACAAAAATAATACGGGGAAGATTGTATTTCTCGCAGATTTCCCACGCTTTCTCTGTTCCCACTTCAATTCCTGCCTTGCAGTTTACTACGATAACTGCAGCATCAGCAACACTAATTGCTTCCTCTACCTCACCTACAAAATCAAAATATCCTGGAGTATCTAACAGATTTACTTTAATAAGACCATCTTCTCCCTGGAATTCCAGTGGTACTAATGAGGTGGAGATAGAAAACTGCCTCTTGATTTCTTCCTTATCGTAATCACTGATGGTTGAGCCGTCCACAACATTGCCCATACGTTTGGTAACACCGGTTACTAATGCCATGGATTCCACCAGGGTCGTCTTACCTGCACCGCCATGGCCAAGCAACACGACGTTACGGATTTGTTTGGTTCCATACACGTTCATAAACATTTCCTGCTACTAAAAACATATACAAAATTGTATATAATAGCTTTTCCTTTCCTGGATTTTTTAATTTGCCCTTGGTTCTTGGGACTTGACCAGCTGCACCCACAGACTCCTGTATCATTGTTCTATCAGATTATTTCAACCGATAAGGGCTTTTTTGTGCAGCTTCGCCTGCTGTATGGCATAATTTGCCCATAACAACATTTTACTAAAAAATTCAGAATTTTACAAGTAATTTGTACATTTTATATAGGCAAAATCTTACAAGTCAATATTGCTATTGAACTTTAAAGTGCAAAAGCGTTGACAAATCATTTTCTGTGCTATAAAATAAGAAAATGGCGGGTTTCTACGACAATTTTTTAAATTTGAAATCCAAAAAAATGATACGAATCCAGGAAGGGATATTGCCATGATTATTATTATGAAACCAAATGCTTCTGAGGAGGCAGTCAAAAAAGTCACAAATTTAATAGAAACCAAGGGATTGCAAGCTCATTTATCAAAGGGTGCCGAAGTGACGATTGTAGGAGTTGTGGGAGACAAGTCCATGCTCCATGGCTCTAATATCGAGATTTCTGAAGGGGTTGACAAAATTGTCAATGTAACAGAATCTTACAAGCTGGTGAATAAAAAATTTCATCCAGAAGATTCCGTCATTTCTGTGGGCAATACTACCATTGGCCCAGGAAATATAACGGTTATGGCCGGTCCTTGTGCCATTGAAAGCAGAGAACAGCTTTTGGAGACAGCCTCTGCTGTAAAAAAAGCTGGTGCTACCTTCCTTCGAGGAGGTGCCTATAAACCTAGAACTTCTCCATACTCTTTCCAGGGACTTGAGGAAGAAGGATTAAAGTATATGAAAGAAGCCAGAGAAATGACAGGCTTAAATGTCATCTGTGAAGTTACCAGCGCCCATGCCATTGAGGCGGCTGTCAAATATGTAGACATGCTGCAAATTGGGGCCAGGAATATGCAGAATTTTGAACTTTTAAAAGAAGCTGGCAAATCTAAGGTTCCAGTTCTATTAAAGAGGGGATTATCTGCCACCATTGATGAATGGCTGAATGCAGCAGAATATATCATTTCAGAAGGCAATTCCAATATTGTTCTGTGTGAACGAGGAATCCGCACCTATGAAACAAGCACTCGCAATACCTTAGATATCAGTGCAGTCCCTGTTATCCGCGCCAAGAGTCATCTTCCCATTATCGTAGACCCGAGTCATGCCACAGGGGTTCGTGCCTATGTGGAGCCTTTGGCAAAGTCTGCGGTAGCTGTTGGGGCTGACGGCTTAATGATTGAGGTCCATCCATGTCCTGCCTGTGCTCTTTCAGATGGTCCTCAATCATTGACTTTTGAACAATTTCATACTCTTATGGAAGATTTAAGGCCATTTGCCTCATTGGTGGGGAGGAAATTATAATGAATGATTCCCCGATTGCCTTTATTGGGCTTGGCCTCATTGGTGGCTCTATTGCCAAAGGAATCAAGCGTTCCAACCCTGATATTACCATCATGGCTTATATGAGAACTCGCTCCAAGTTAGAACAGGCAAAACAGGAAGGAATTATTGATAACATTTTAGAAGGAATCAATGAGGACTTGGAGCAATGTAAGCTCATTTTTCTGTGTACACCAGTCGAATATAATGCAGCTTATCTAGCTCAAATTCAACCCTATTTAAAACCAGGAACCATTATCACTGATGTTGGAAGCACTAAGACAGATATCCATGAGCATGTAATCCGTCTTGATATGGAGGAGGTCTTTGTAGGCGGGCATCCCATGGCTGGCTCAGAAAAAACAGGATATGAACATTCTTCTGACCATCTGTTGGAAAATGCTTATTATATCATTACTCCAACTGCCAAAAGCAGGCAGGAGAATATTGACCGACTAGTCCAGGTGGCGGAAGCGATTGGCTCCATTCCTATTGTTCTTGATTATAAACGTCATGACCAGATTACCGCAGCCATCAGCCATCTTCCCCATGTTGTGGCTTCTAGCCTGGTAAATCTTGTAAAAGACAATGACAGCCAAGATGGACTGATGAAACGGTTGGCAGCAGGGGGATTTAAAGATATTACAAGAATTGCCTCCTCCTCGCCAGAGATGTGGGAACAAATCTGCATGAGCAACCGTGAGAATTTAGGGCAGATGTTAAAGCTTTATATCCATTCTCTCCAGAATATTTTAAACCAATTGGAAGAAAAAGATTCTCAGGCTGTTTACCATTTGTTTGAAGATTCTCGGAAATATCGGGATACATTTTCGGAAAAGTCTACAGGAGCCATTGCACCTGATTATAGCTTTACTGTAGATATTGAAGACGAAGTAGGAGCTATCTCCACTATCTCTGTGATTTTAGCAGCAGGAGGAATCAGTATCAAAAATATCGGAATTAATCATAACCGTGAGCATGGAGAAGGGGCTTTGAGGATCTCCTTTTATGAGCAGGAGGTCATGGATAAGGCATGGCTGCGTTTGGAAAAGTATCATTATGAATTGAGGGCATAGAGCATCAAATTGCTGAAAAAATTGTAAACTAGTGTGAGTTAATATAATTTAAAAAATAGAGAAAGCTAGGTATCATCATGATTTTCAAAAAATCAAAAGGACTCCATGGAGAAGTTACGGTTCCAGGGGATAAATCTATCTCCCATAGAGGAGTTATGCTAGGGTCCATTGCCAAGGGAACCACAGAAATCCGCAATTATCTCCAGGGAGCTGATTGTTTATCTACTATCTCCTGTTTTAGAAAAATGGGAGTTGATATCCAAAACCAGGGCAAAACAGTTCTTGTTCATGGGAGGGGGCTTCGAGGCTTAAAATGGCCTGACTCAGTTCTTGACTGTGGCAATAGTGGAACTACTATGCGCTTGATTTCAGGCATCTTGGCTGCCCAAAACTTTGATGTGGTACTCACTGGGGATTCCTCTATTCAAACTCGCCCTATGAACCGCATCATAGAACCTTTGACTCTTATGGGTGCTCATATTCGCAGTCTGAAAGGAAATGGCTGTGCTCCTCTTGAAGTTATGGGAGAACCTTTATATGGCATTGAATATGCCTCAAAAACTGCTTCTGCCCAGGTAAAGTCTGCCATCCTTCTGGCTGGACTCTATGCAGAAGGAGAAACCAAAGTAAAAGAACCCTATCTATCCAGAAATCACAGTGAGCTCATGCTTCGCTGCTTTGGAGCTGATGTTCATACAGAAGGGTCTATGGCAGTGATTCAACCTGCTACAGAGCTTCATGGCAATCTCATATCAGTACCTGGTGATATCTCCTCTGCTGCCTATTTTATCTGTGCTGGTTTGATAATCCCAAACTCCGAGATTCTCATTCATAATGTAGGAATCAATCCTACTAGAGATGGTATTTTGCGGATATGTAAAGCTATGGGAGCAGATATTACACTTCTCAATGAAAAATCGGATTCTGGCGAACCTACAGCAGATATTTTAGTTCGCTCCTCTTCTCTTCAAGGAACGATTATTGAAGGAGATATCATTCCAACTCTTATCGACGAGTTGCCTATGATTGCAGCTATGGCCTGTTTTGCTGATGGACAAACCGTTATTCGCGATGCAGCAGAATTAAAGGTAAAAGAATCCAATCGACTTGAAGCCATGGTTTCTAATCTTACCTCTATGGGAGCAGATGTGACAGAGACCATTGATGGAATGATTATCCAGGGAGGAAAGCCCCTCCATGGTGCAGTCGTTGACAGTCGTTTAGACCATCGTCTTGCCATGACATTTGCCATTACCGGACTATGCGCTGACAAAGAGACAGAAATACTTGGAGCAGAATGTGTCAATATCTCCTACCCCGAATTTTACCAAGATTTACAGAAAATAAATCTTAATTAAAACTGCTATTATTTTTAGGAATCTTAGTAACTCTTAATCCACGCCAATCTACATTAGAAATGCAATCTCCTTTGTCTGAGCATAGCAAAGTTAGAGCTTAAGAAACTACTTTTAGTAGATATTTAGTAGATAAATAGGGACTAAGAGTTACTGACTTTCAAAGATATAGATACCCCTATCTATTCTCGAACCTTATCTATAACTAATTCTGCCTTCAGAGCTTGTCTGATAATATACCGAAATTCTGGTGAAAGTTTCACATTATCTGTTAACATAAACAATTCTCCATCTAAAAATGCATTAGAAAGCTGGTATACATAATACTCTCCGCCCATATGCTTTTTTGCCAGTGCTTCTCCCTGGATGCGCATCTCCTCAGTATCTCTTTCCTTTCCAATGGCAAGGTCTGATAACACCTCTAAAATCGTTGCAAAATGTTCCTCATCCCAAGCTGACAAATACATACATTTACAAAGACCTTTTGTAAAAAATGGATAGTGCCCATAACAATCCATAAGCTCCTTGAATCTTGTTCTATGTCCAGAATCTTCAAACAGACCAGATTGGTCCAATGCCACTAGATATAATTCGCTTTTACTCATAAAATTTCCCTCCTTAGAATAACTCCACCTGTAAAAACTGGAAAATGAATTTCAAAGCAGGCTCCTCCCTGGGGCATATTCTTTGCACTAATCACACCATTTTGCATGGCAATCAACTCCTTTGAAAGAGAAAGTCCGATTCCAATTCCTCCTTCTCTTTCATATTTGCCACAATAAAACCGTTTAAAGATATAGGGCAAGTCCTCCTTTGCAAAGCCTGTCCCTTCATCCCAGATACAAATTTCTGTATAAAGGGAATTCTGCTCATAAAAACAATGAATTTTTCCTCCAACTGGTGTATGCTCCATGCAATTTTTAAGAAGATTCATAAGAGCCTCCATGAGCCACTCCATATCTCCAAGGATTGTCACCACTTCAAGTTCTGGTATGATAATCTCAACTTCTGCCTGCAAAAGTAGCTCCTCTAAATTGTCTGCTGCAAGGCTTAATACTGTAAAGATATCCACTGGCTTCTGTTCCAAAGTCAGAACTCCTGCATCAATACGAGACAGCACAAGCAAGGCTTCCTCCAAATGGGTCAATCGATTTAACTGTTTTTGTATTTGGTTGAAACATTCTTGAGATGGAGTTTCTTTTTCCATTTGAATGGACAGAGAAATGGCTGTAATAGGAGTTTTAAGCTGATGGGCAATATTGGAGAGATTATCCGCATAACTGTTTTTGGCTTTTAAAGCAGCATTGCTTGTCTGATGCAGCATAGTTACTGTTTTATAGAGTTCATCCTGTAGATGAGAAAATTCATCCTCCTCTGCCTCAAACAGAAGCTTATCTGCCCCTGCATTAACCTTTTCCAAATAAGATGTTAGTTTCCTTATACGCAAAAGATAAGTCCTTCGCTGATACCAGAATCCAAGAAAAACCAAAAAACAGCTCAACAGCAGACCAATAGCCAAAATTTCTTTTCCTTGTTTGACGGGTTTTACAAAATCTGAAGGTTTGTAACCATAATAAGACAGAATATTCTCCTGCTGTTTATTTACAGAAGAAGTTTTATATTCTTTTAGGATTTCCAGAACTATCTCAAATGCCTGGGATTGGTTATGTATAAGACCTTGAGAAATATTTCCTAACAATTCAAACTGGGCAGCTTTATAACATTTAGCTGCCCATACCCCGCCAAAGCAGGCACTTATGATGCTGACTGCCAAGATTCCTATAAAAATTAGGATTTTATGGCTTCTTTTGCTCATAATCCATTCTCCAAACGATATCCAAAACTCCGAATTGTCTTTAAGCAAGAGGGATGATGCAGCTTTTCCCTTAATCGTTTCATAGCAACTGTCAAAGTATTATCGTTTACAAAATTGCCATTACTGTCCCAAATTTGTTCCAGCAATTGTTGTCTTGTGACTGTTTTTCCTTGATTTTCCATCAAGATAAGCAGCAACTGATACTCTGCATGGCTTAATGAAATCTCGGTTTCTTGGTACATCACTGCCATACGGCTTTTATCTATAGAAATAGAACCGCAGGAGAGATATCTTCCAGATATATCTTGACTTCTTCTGAGCAAGGCTTTCATTCGTGAATGTAGCACCTCCAATTCAAAAGGCTTTACCACATAATCGTCAGCTCCAATCTCAAATCCTGTCACAATATCCTGGGAATCTCCCTGTACAGTAAGAAAAATGATTGGAAGCTTGCTCCATCTTTTTCTTATCCATTGACATAATTCACTTCCTTTCCCATCTGGCATATTCCAATCCAGCAGCACAACCGATGGAATATGAGTTTCCAATCTTTGTTTGGCATGGGCTAAAGAAGAAAATATAGTTACCCTATAGTTCTGTTGTTTTAAATACTCCTGAACCAGTTGGGCAATATGATGGTCATCTTCAATATAATAAATATCAACCTTCATGACAGCTAAGGAATTAGATTCCATATAATTTTCCATATTTATTGGTCAGATAGTCTATATAATATTGAGGATTAAAGTCTTCCCCTGTCACATCCTTTAACATTTCTCTGCTTGTCTTTAACTTTCCATATTGATGGATATTTTTCCGAAGATATTCCCGAATAGTCTTGATATCACCCTTTTTCAGTAATCCTTCAAAATCCATTTCTTTTTTCATATATTCATATAATTGGGCTCCAAAAGCACTGCCCAAAGCATAGGAAGGAAAATATCCAAACGCTCCTTGAGACCAGTGAATATCCTGCAAAACACCCTCAGATACATCCTTAGGACGAACACCAAGATACTCCTCATACTTATCTGCCCAGAGTTTTGGAAGCTCCTTTACATCGAAATCTTCCTCAATCAATTTTTTCTCAATCTCATATCGAATCAACACATGAAGACTGTAGGTCAGTTCGTCTGCTTGCGTGCGGATCAGACTTGGCTCTACCTTATTGATGGCTTTTACAAATTCTTCCATTGACACATTCCCAAGCTGAGTGGGAAACTGCTCCTGAAGCCTTCTATATATTGGAATCCAAAAAGCTTCATTTCTACCAATAATATTTTCAAAAAAACGAGATTGAGACTCATGCATTCCCATAGAAGCACCCTGTCCCACTAAAGTCTGGGTCAGTTCATCAGGAATTCCTAGTTCATAGATAGCATGACCAGATTCATGAATGACAGAAAACAAGGAATCATCGACATGATTATTGTAGCTGGTAGTAATTCTCACATCTTTATTGTGAAGGTTTGTGGTAAATGGATGGGCACTAACTGCCATAACACCCTTATCAAAATCAAAACCTACATATTCTGCAAGAAACTTGCCAATAGCCTCCTGGTCTTCTTCCCTATAATCTCCTGTTAAAAAGCTGTCTTCAATAACCGTCTTGCTTTCTGTCAATTTTTTCAAAAATGGAACCAACTGCTCTTTCAATATACCAAAAAATTGGTCAAGAGTTTTCATGTCAAACCCTTTTTCATAGTCATCCAGCAGCAAATCATATAGTTTTTGACCATCTTTTGCCCGATAGGAAGCAAATTTCTTGGTATATTCTATAATCTTCTTCAAAATAGGAACAAAGCTTTCAAAATCCTTCTCTTTCTTTGCCTTTGCCCAAATTCTGGTAGCTTCTGAAGTTAGTTCTGCAAATTCCCGATATTCCTTAGGGGGAACACATTCTAATTTCTCAATCTCTTCTTCCAGTTCTCTGACAATAGCAGCCTCTACATCTGTCAGCGACTCATTATGACATTCTTTTACCAAATGTTTTACTTCATCATTTGTAATAACAGAAAAATATTCACTGGACAAGGTTCCAACTACCTTGGAAGTATTTGGCCCAGCATCTTTTGGTGCTAATGTCTCATTATCCCATTCAAACAGTACCTTAGCTGTCTGAAATGCCTGTGCGCGCTCTAAATATGGCTCAAGCTGTTCATATGCTTTGCTCATCGTTACGTAATCTCCTTTTCTTTAGGTTTCTCACTGCCTTTATCATGCCACAAAACGAAGAAAAATACAAGGTTTCTACTTTTTATCGATAACAATATTTGTGATATCTGGTTTGCATATAAATGCCGCTTCCCTGCCGGAATCCAGCTTGATAAACTACATTGCTTGGAAGAATACTGCCATTTTCCAAAAGCCATTTGGCATTCCTCCAGTTTGCTTCTGTGGGTTCTCGGTAATAGTTCCCATCTCTAGTACAGGCATACTGCCCTCTCTGAAATACAACTCCTTCTATTGTATTTGGATAAGCTCCATGGTTTATTCGGTTTAAAATGACAGAACCAATATAGAGCTGCTCGTCATCAGGGCAGCTTTGACCTTCTCCACAAATGGCATGAGCAAGAATGTACAAGTCGCGTTCTGTATAGGTGCTGGAAGTTTCCTCTGATTCTGGCGGTTGTTCTATTTGCGTCTCTGTATCGGATAACCATCTTACAACAATATCCTGATTTGCATGAGGACCATATTCCTGATTAGAATGTAATTGCCAGTTGTTTTCTTCCATATCTGTTCCATCCTCTGTTTCATTTGACAATCCTTCTTCACTTTCCACCAGTTCTGTATTTTCTTCCGTGGTCTCTGCTTCCATGCCTTCTGCCCAAGCTGGAAGGGTTGTCACAGTTGCCATAAATGCAGCGGACATCACTATTTTGATAATCTTGTCTTTTTTCATGAATAAAACCTCTCTTTCCATGGTAAACAACCCCATTTATGTTAGGTCTTTACCGCCACTATTATTTATTATGTCCATTTTTTTACATTTATTACATAAATATTAAAGAAAGGTTAATTATGTAAATAATATTATGACAGAACAAAGAGTCCGGCAAGCCGGACTCTCGCGCTGGAGCGCGGCTGCAACAGCAGCCATTTTCCTTATGCGCGTAGTGTGCATCCCCCAGAGGGTTTTGCTTTATAGGACGCAATTTCCTATAAAGCAAAAAAAGAGACAGCTATATCTGGCGACAATTTCTGTCAGATATAGCTGTCTCTTTCTTATGTCATTACATCTAAAAATATTTCCTGGAGCCCCATAGATTGTTTTTTTTCAACTCCAGATACTCATTATAGGCTTTTTCTAAAATCTGCTTTTCATTGGAAAATTTCAGTAGATGATAGGCCTCATAAAATTTGTAGTATCCAGAATCCATGAAATACTCCTCGCGTTGTGGTTTACTGTAATAGCTGTCTGCCATCATCAGATACCAGTGAACATCTTTTTCCACCATATCTTGTGGCGTATTGAAAGAATATTGGCTTTTTCCAATATACTTGATAATGGAGGCCGTGACACCAGTTTCTTCCTTAACCTCGCGCAGAGCCGTCTCCTTATATTCTTCCCCATCTTCCACAGTCCCTTTCGGCAAAACCCAACCCTCGTATTTGTTTCTATAATTCTTATACAATACAAGAATCTTTCCTCGAAATATAACCACACCGCCACAGCTCGTTGCCTCTATCATTGCAATTCCTCCTGCATGGAACTAAAAACGCCTTTAGTCCCCTGGTGTGTCAACATAGACTGAGTTCAGTATACCGCATTTTAACAGGATATGCAAGTTGGGATTTATCATCTACTAAGATAAACGTCAAAAATCCTTTTTGCAATAGGAGCTGCTGTCGCTCCTCCAGAGCCGCCTTTTTCTACAACCACAGAAACTACAATTTGAGGATTATCCACAGGGGCAAAGCCTGTAAACCAGGCATGACTCTCATTTCCATCTTCAAATTGTGCAGACCCTGTTTTTCCTGCTGCCTCATAGGCTTCCGTCCGAAGGGCAGACCCTGTCCCTTGTGTAACTACCTTTCTCATCATATCAGTCAAGATTCTTGCTTCTTCTTGGCTCATAAGAGTTTTGTAGATAGTAGGAGAAAATTGTTTCACCACATTGCCTGCTCTATTCTCCACTCGGTCTATCAGATAGGGATTCATCAGTATACCACCATTGGCAATGGCAGATGTAATCATAGCATTATGCATAGGTGTCATCTGAGTCAGACCTTGCCCTATGGAAGTTTGAAGAATTTCCCATGTATCTGCATCGTCCCTCATGGCAAATCGACTTTTAGAATAAGCTAGAGGAACTGGCTGCTCTTTGTTAAAGAGTAACTCCTCTGCAGTCCTTTTGAGTCCTCCAGGTTCCAATTCTACTCCTATACTGGCAAATGCCCCATTACAGGAGTTAGCAAATGCTTCCTCCAAATTCTGGCTTCCATGGGCTGTTCCATGATAACATTGAAGCGTATACTCTCCATTTTTGTAATAGCCATTACAATCAAACTGATAATCTTCATAATCCTCTGGATGCTCCCTGATATATTCCAGCAAAGTTACAATTTTAAAGGAGGAGCCAGGAGGGTAAAGGCCCTGTGTTGCCCGATTCATCAACTGTGCCTGATGGTTTTCTGCTGATATCAAGGTTTCCCACGATTCCTGTATGGTGTTGGGGTCAAAATCTGGTTTGGATACCATTGCAAGAATTCTTCCTGTATCTGGTTCCATAACCACTACTGCTCCTCTTCTATCCCCCAAAGCATCACTTGCAAGCTGTTGAAGCTCTATATCTAGAGAGGTAACAATATGGTCCCCTAATTTTTTTCTTCCAGACAATTCCGCAACTGCCTGATTTACAAGATTCATATGAGAAGTAAGAAGATAAAAATTTCCCAAAGTTTCTAGGCCAGTCTTTCCTCTAGTGGAATATCCTACCACATGAGAAAACAGAGAGCTGTAAGGATAGCTCCTGGTTTCTTTTCCATTTTCCTCTAGCTCTGTCATAGCTAAAACTGTCTTATCATTGCTTAAAATACTGCCCCTCTCTACCCGCTTTGAAAAACTCTCCAGACGTGCATTGTAGGTATTGTTTATGACGTTTTCTCTAGAAACTGTTAAAAAATAAGCCACATAGCCAATGAGTGTCAAAAACAGAAATACCACGATATACGCCAGACGCAGGATATTCTGGTTTACCTTTTCTTCTGGAGGCAGCGTCCGCTTTTTATTTTTAGAAACTGCCTTCATAGCTTTCTTGTAATCCTTTCTGTTTTAAAATATACAATCCCTGAATCACGGAAAATAAGATAAATGTGCTGAGAATGGAACTTCCTCCATAACTGATAAAAGG
>DEPC01000116.1 GCA_002358555.1 Hungatella sp. UBA3402
CTCGTAACGGTGGCGGTGGCGTTCTTGTATATGCCCCGTGCCGTATGCCTCGTATGCCCGGCTACCTTCCTGCAATACACATTCGTAAGCGCCCAACCGCATGGTGCCGCCCATGTTGGTAATGGATTTCTGCTCTTCCATGATGTCGATAACATTATGTGAGGTCTTTTCATCCATTTCGCGCGAATTGGCATCGGCATATCCCAATACATTACGGGCAAATTCAATGGCTATGCACTGCATGCCCAGGCAGATACCGAATGTCGGGATGTCGTGCGTGCGTGCGTATTTGATGGCTACGAATTTGCCGGCGATGCCGCGTTCGCCGAAACCCGGACCGATAAGTACACCCGACATGCCTTTCAATGCTTCCGCTACGTTTTCGTCCGTCAATGTTTCGCTGTTTACGAAATCCACGGACACCTTGCGGTCGTTGTATGTTCCGGCTTGCGACAAGGCTTCGCGGATAGATTTGAAAGCATCCTGCAAATCGTATTTGCCAACCAGCGCAATGTGTACCGGTTCGGTAGCTTCCGCCTTGTGACGGCGTTCGAGGAACGTACGCCACGGACCTAAGCCCGGAGTGTCGCCGACGGGAAGTCCCATTTTTCTCAGAATGGTTTCGTCCAGTCCCTGAGCCTGCATCAGAATAGGCACTTCGTATATGGTCGGTGCGTCGATGCTCTGTACGACCGCGTTCTCATCCACGCCGCAGAAAAGGGCTACTTTTTTACGTAAATTGGCGCTTAACTCATGTTCCGTACGGAGCACAAGTACATCGGGTTGAATTCCGGCACTTTGCAACTCTTTTACGGAGTGCTGGGTAGGTTTGGTTTTCAATTCGCCGGCTGCTGCCAGATAGGGTACATAAGTAAGGTGTACGCACAATGCGTCTTTACCCAACTCCCATTTCAGCTGGCGGATGCTTTCCAAATAGGGGAGAGACTCGATGTCGCCTACCGTACCGCCGATTTCGGTGATAACAAAATCGAATTTGTATTTGTTACCCAACAGCTTCACATTCCGCTTGATCTCGTCTGTGATGTGAGGAATCACCTGGATCGTTTTACCCAGATAGTCTCCACGACGTTCCTTGTCAATGACGCTCTTGTAGATACGTCCCGTAGTAATGTTGTTCGCCTTTGTCGTTTGTATGCCCAGAAATCGTTCATAGTGTCCCAGATCGAGGTCGGCTTCGTGTCCGTCTACGGTTACATAGCACTCTCCGTGCTCGTATGGATTCAATGTTCCCGGGTCGATGTTGATATACGGGTCAAACTTCTGAATGGTTACATTATAACCTCTTGCTTGCAGCAACTTACCGATGGATGATGAAATGATTCCTTTTCCTAATGAAGAGGCAACACCACCGGTGACGAAAATATACTTTGTTTCTCCCACAGCTATAACTGTTTTAATAATTGTTTACTTAGTAGTAATCTTACGAACTTAAAAAGCGCAAAATTATAAAAAAAAGAGGAAGATTGTAGGCTTTCGTCTCTACAATTTTATTAAAAAATGCAATTTTGAAAGAATCCTATGATTTCTGAACAAAATGATGTAGCTTTGCAGCCTAAACCATAGACAAATATGATGAGAATTACTACTTTATGTTCAGCGTTTATCCTGTCAATCTTATCGTTATCGCTTTTTGCGCAGGAACCTGTCGAAGCTGTTTCACTTCCGACTGACTCTCTGCAGCCTACTCCTGAAGTGATTAAACCAGCTAAAACGGTCAAGCCTTCGGCAGTTGTGGCAAAGGCCAGAGTTGTGAATGCCGATACGCTTTCGGCAGAGCTTCAGAAATATTTAATGCTAAAACTTAATCTGTCAGGTCCGACACCGAAATTGGATACTGTTTCCTATTTATATAATAGGTATGTTGCACAATTGGATTATTTGAATGATTTGTCTGTGCCGCCACGTTATATTCCGTCCGACCCCGATTATTTTCGTCTGTTTACACCTTTGGCATATTATTATGCTCCGATGGCTCAATACTCGAAGTTGGAATGGAAGCCCATGCAATTGGATACCACTCCCCAACTGACGCAAGAACTTTTGCCATACGATAAAAACTATCATATCTCATGTTCACGGTTCCCCGATTCAAGGCTTGGCTGACATTCTGCCTCACGCATCCCATCTTTTCTGCAAGCTCTTTCTGGTTCACATCCTCCCTTTCCATAATCTGCCGGATAATTGTTGCTGCGTTTTCTCCACTCAACTCCCCTTTCAACTTTTTCACTACTTCCCGAAGAACCTCTACATCATCTCTCCAGATATTTTCCGGATCTCCCTTGTCTATCATGCTTTCGCAATGCTCTGTTAGGCTTTCCAGCTGACAGATGATTTCCGTTATAGACATACTCAATTATGTACCTTCTTTCCTCTCCTTTGTCGTACTGCTATTTTCACTTTCGCAACCGCTATGCCCGCTTTTGTAAATTCTGCATTAAAAAATCTTAAATTGCTACGATTCAGTTCCAGGTTTTCCTTATTATCTATCAATACCAGATTGTCAATATCACAATTATCCTTGTTACCGTCCAGAAAACTCACCATTTTCCCCTCTGGAATTGAACCATAATGTTCTTCCCATACTTTCCGGTGGACTAACTCAAATCGCTCCCTTTGTGTTCCATCTTCTTTTACTTTCCGAACAAGGTAGCCATCTGTGGTGTGCGTATATTCTCCGACCTCCATATGATTTGCAGGTACATTTCCCTTATGAAACATGGTTGCCTTGCACTTTTCATACTGCTCTGGACTCATTTTTTTCCCCTTGTTTGCAGGTACATGTCCTTTCTTAAACCGACAATCCAGACCGCTTATAATATTGTGATTATCTTTGTATGCTTTGCACTGAGAGATAGAAAACTCAATACCAAAATGTTCTGATACTTCTCTTGCAATTTCTCCAGCCTCTTTTCCCTTGGCAATGCCTCGGATATATTTCTCCATTCCTTCAGGGTATTTAGAAGGATATCCTTTTGGCGTTCCGCTTTTGAAACCGTATCGACTCTTTATACTATTGATGATATCCTTAGTAAATACCATACCATATTTCTTATCAAATCCCTGCTGGTTAATAAGGGTTGTCAATTCCTTTGTGGTTCGACCTGCGGTATTCTCACGCATCCAATCCACTACTTCTACCGGCCACTTCCGCATCCGTCACATCCCCCTCGAACTTCCAACATTTCTGGAACGGTTTTCTTTCTTTCATAGCCGTACTCGTCCATGTGCTGCATTGCTTTTAGCTGCAGTTCGCCGGTCTTGATGATCTGCTCTCCTACCTTTGCCATCGCCTCAGACCGCCTTATCTCAGCCTCCAGTTCATCGCCTTTCAAATCTTCATCGCCCAACTTCTCCAGCTGAGCAAACAGATGATTATTTAGATCTCCGAGCGTGTTCTTTACCATACCATATACCTCCCTAATCGCATCTATGGCAGGTATCGCAACTATAACGCTGCCACAGTCCATCTTCATCCTGGTACAAACATTGGCTCTCGCCCCAGCATTTTATGTATGTCTCATATGCCTCATTGCTGCAGGAATCATGGTAATCGCCCTCAACAATCTCACCGCCCCTATAGACTCTGTAGCCGTTATTGTTCCCCATATCTTCATCAGCCCACCAGTGTTCAATCGTTGCTTCTGGGTACATTTCTGACAATTTCTGTATAACCGGTGCCGGATTAGACCAGGCTGTTTCAAAGATGATTGTATCCTCGTCCTCCTGCTCGTTGGAGTAGGCGTTCCACTTTGTTCCCCAATGTTCTATGCACCAGTTATACCATGTGGCGTGTCCGTATTTTCTGATATTCGATACATATTTCTGCCCCATTTTATAGAACTCTTCCTTTTTCGCCACAGGCATATCTTGTGTTTTTTCCAGCACCCTCATAAACACTTCCTCGGCCCAGGAACCTTTGCTGAAATAGTTGTTTACCTTTTTGTCAACTAACTCCTTATCATCTGCACTGATTGCCCGCATAGGTAATGTGCATTTATCTGTCACATAGTAAATGATTGCCTCGTTTGTCATGGAACCACTTTCGATATTCAAACTCTCCGGCATAGG
Organism: Hungatella sp. UBA3402; assembly: GCA_002358555.1. Lineage (GTDB taxonomy): Bacteria > Bacillota > Clostridia > Lachnospirales > Lachnospiraceae > UBA3402. The sequence continues at coordinate 4,090 of DEPC01000116.1, forward strand.
AATCATCTTATTGAAGTCAAAACGCTTTTCTCCATCTTCTATTACAAACAGCGGAAGGGCTGCAATTCCCTCCATCTTTACGATATTTCTTACATGATTTGGCATAATAAATGCTCCTTTCTTAGTTCAGCTCTTCCCATTTGCCGACAAACATGGTTATTGTTCTTCTTTTAAACACTACCTTGCTAGTGTCATAGTCCTTATTCAACCAACCTTTGCTTATGTATTCCTGCAACCGGTTCCGGCACAGCTGCTCCGTAGGAACTGTTCTGTTGACCTGCTCGTATCTGCCACGACTCCGGCTCCACAGGAATGAAGCATACTCATATTCGATTTCTTTTTCCTCGTATAAATCTTGCAGATACTGCTTGACATTCTTGGTGTGATTCATCTTCTCCATTTTCTGACTAATACTTTTCATTGTATTCTCCAGCAATTCCAGCTTTCCTGTCTTAACATCATATTTGTATATGCTTTCGCCAAGAATTTCTTCATCGGGAACTTCTTCTGCGTTCACTTTTTCCACCATGTCTCTAAGGATGTCCGGATTTAATCCCTCCGTAGGAGTCGCTATTACCTCATGGATGCTAGAAGGCATCACATATAAATCGCTTTTTAACTTTCTGGCAAGCTCCTCAAAATATTCCTCGAAAAGCATTACCACCGTTCCATTCTTTCCTGACGTGTTTGTAAGGATAAACATAGGTGGGCACTCATTTGGGAATGATTCACTCGGAATCCCTGTTATTTCTGCCATGATTGCTGCTATAGTCATCACACAAAATCCTTTCTCTTTTGTATTCTTCCTAGCGGCAAAGTCCAATTCTTCCTCACTGATGTCATATACGTTGCAAAGTTCATGGTTCATAGCTATGCTTGCGCTTTCATCTCTATCATCTCTCACAATAACCCTATAAATTGCCGACATATCAAACAATTCTTTGTGAGGCATATTGTCAAGACGCTCAATATTTCGCTCTGTATTTACAAGCTGATACACAACTTTTTCAAGAATACTCTTTTTATTCAATTTCTCTGTGATATCAGAAAACTGTCCGATGTCCGTATTCCAGTAAATAACTGCAATCTCTTTTGCTGTCTCACGTATGCTTCTTCTACCACCTTCAATTTCATTCAGTAGCTCGTCAATGTATATGACAGGACATACTGTGTCTCCGGTTTTGCGAACAACGATTGCTTGTCTGACAGAACGATTATTCTTTGTAACTTCTGAGAAACTAATCTCGTAGCCTTCTCCAATCTCCTGCAGTACTGCATCACCAATTGTTTTCATAATTTCTGCTTTCATCTTTTCCTCCTATTTTATAATACTATTTTATTGTCAACGAACCATGTTGTAGCAATGTACTAATCTATGCCACTTCCGCTAGAAATTTATTGATAAAATACTGCTGTCCCTTGCCTGTCACAAGCACTGTCTTAGTTATCCTAACTGAACCGTCAGGATTAGTAATGGTTCTCTCCTTAATCTCAAATAACCCTATTTCCATAGATTTCTGCATTGGCATATTATAATCGGTTCCCTTACGTTTAATCAGATATCCATTATCACGCATCCACCCAAAAAGTCGGTTCTGCCCGATATCAATCCCATTCTGTTTTAAAATTTTTGCTAGTTCCCCAATGAGAATGGATGTATTAGAAACACTAACGGCATCAGCAAAAATTTCCTTTGGACGCATTTCTTCTATACGTTTCTGTTTTTCTCTGATTAGCCTATCACGTTCTGCAATTTTGTTTTGAGCTACAATTAAAGCTTTTGCTATAAGTTCATCATCTGTAAGGCTGTCCTGTCCTACTATGTATCCTCCAGTTCTACGAATTGATGGAATAATTTCATCAGCTACCAAGGCTTGGAATTTCTCTGCTGTTTCATTCTTTGCTTTCATGGCAAGGCGGTAGAAGATATTTTCGGGGATAAAATCGGGCAATCCGTTTTTCCCAGTTGCTTGGGAATCTCCGTGCCAGCTAGTTGGCACGCCATTTTCCACACTTGTGTGGAAACCTAATTCGTTAAGATATTTCTCAACTCTATCCCACATCACATATTCTTTTCCATTCTTATCTCTTGTAAAACCTAACCCTCTCGCTACATTTTCCAGCTTCAGATAGACTGTTCCATCATTTTCGTAGCAGTCAACACCACTTATACTTATAACTTTCAGTTCATTCATTTTCTGTCCTCCTTCATATTTGCGTTTGAGTTCCTTTTATATCTCTCATTTGCGTACCCTTAGAGCATGTTTAAAGCCCCAGAGAGCCTTCTTAAATGCTCTCTGGTATAAATATTACCTATCAGCTATTTTCCCTTAATACGGCCAATTTCAGCTTTCTCAGCTATTCCACATGTTTCTATCATCTTCTCTGCTTCTCGAAATAACTCCTCCACTTCATTTGGTGTAACCTTTTTTGCCTCCTCTATGGCTTTCCTTACCGACTGGCAGGCAGAACACAAGCAGCAACTATCCCCAGCATATTGACAGTTATTATTCATCTGCTAGTACCCCCTATGTAAGCAATGTCGCTGTCAATAGCGGACTTCACCCTGTCTGTCAGCAGGCCATAAACGGATTCCAATGCCACAGTTCCGTTTTCCACTTCTGCTCTTAATGCTCCGATAATTAAACCGATATTGTAATAATTCTTACGGATTCTATATTCCTGGATATTTACGACATTTGAATTTTTCATGGTACGGCTTCTCCTTTTTCATTGATTCCGCCGCTTAGATGTGATAGAATAGATTTATCAATCGTTTTGGCGGTTGGTGTGGAGAATAGTCGCTAAACTTTGGTCGGTGCAGCGGCTATTCTATTTTCTCAATTCTTCATAGACTTTATTGATTCCCATTCGTATTACTTCTGATTTCTTCAAATCAAGCTTTCCTGTACAATAATCAAGTTTTTCAATATCACTTTTTGAAAGCCGGATTCTAGTATTCAGATTTTTAGGGTCATCTGTTGGTCTACCAGCTTGTGGACTCATTTTCTCACCTCTCTTTCTATTTTGTATCCACAATATTATTATACATTATGTATCCACAAAAATCAAGTAATTTAAGAAAATATTTTTAAATTTCTCTCACACCCTACCATACCATATTCATTTGCCAACGAACCATGGCGTGATATCACAGACTATCATGAAAATAGAACCTCTATTTTCGTAGCAATATTCGCCTCACTCTGCAATTTCTCATGCGGGCTTGTGACCGCCAACGGCTGCATTACGGCGGGGCGTTGCAACGCCCCATCTATATCAAAACCACTTCATCCTAAATCGCCGCAAATCTGGCATTTTCAAAAAATTCCTCGTTCTTATGCCTGATATACTCCCGGTCAGTATTCATAAAGTAAACCGTCATGTGGTTAATCTCCATGAACTCCGATTGTGTCAGAACTTCAAGCTGCCTTGCCATCTGTGCACGGAAATCAATTTTACGAATTTTTATTCATTTTAATGCATAATCTTAAATTTTTGAGCATAATAACTGTTTTAAAATATCTAAAAATCAATGCGAATTTAGAAAAGTATGAATATTTATACTGAAAATTGATTTCCATGCCATCTGTGCTTTTCCGTAAGTCTGATATAGCAACTCTGTGGACAAGGAACGCTTGGCATAAAGGGTTTCACGCTTCAACTGCTCTAAAATAGGGTTCATATTCCTTACCATCCTTTCCCTTCTATTCCATTTCGTAGTGACTACGCTCTGGAAGACTTCGTTTACTAGAATCGCTGACGTTCTACTGTTCATACTAAGCTTAGTCAGTCATCATACTGTTTTCACTTCTTCCATCAGCTTTTCAGCTTCCTTCTGGTTTTCTTTCTTTTTCCTCCTGGTTGTTGCTTTCTTTTCACCAGATGATGCTTTTCTGGTTCTTTTAGTCTTTTCTGGTGATTTATCCCCACTTACAGGCTCAGGTAGCCTTTCTTCTGTCTTTTCTGTAGGAATTACTATCTCAGCCTCTTCTAGCTGAATCTGAGCTACCTGCTGCTCTGGCAATCTCTCCTGCAGTTTATACCGCTTACGGATAGAAGCAATCATTATTGCCACTTCCGCATTTACCAGCTCCTTATCCTCGTCTGTCAGACCTGCAGAGAGATCCTTTCTGTCCTGCCAGTAACCTGCATTTTCCAGAAACGTATCAATAACTCTCTTTGCTCTGTCATGCTTTACATCCCATTTCATCATAGTATTTTTCCTCTGTGTGCTTTCTGCATATTCTTTTACTATTGCCTTACCCTGCTCTATCGCCTCCGGAATGTCAACACCTATCTGCTGGTAGAAATCCGGATGAACGATACATTCATAGGCTCTCGCCATCTTACTTCTCTGTTCCTGTGTTACTCCGATATGAAAATCCTTCGCTATCTGCAATGCTTTCTTCCAGTCCTGCTCCCTGACCGCCTCTCTTACAATATCCGACTTCTTTACCTGCATTCCTACACTCATGCCGTTTTCCCCCTACTGTTCTTCCTTCTCTGCCACTATAACCGCCAGCACAATCACTCCATTTACCAAAACTGTTGCTAAGTTCATGGCTTTCATTCCATCATGCAGGCCGACCATAAAATTGATAAACAATAACACCTGCAAAAATCTCCGAATTTTTTTCATTGCTTTTCAGCCTCCTTTATGGTAGACTTAACAGCTAAGGGGCGGTGTTTCTGCCCCCGCTGTTAAGGAACTGTTTGATTAGTTAATTCCAAACCATTTGAGAACCGCCGTAATTACTGCCGTTACAGTGATTACTATGGTGGAGATAATGCTGACGAGCTTTTCTCTCTTTTGGAGTTTTAGATTTTCTAATTCAAGCAGTTCTTTTTCTTTCTGTAATCTTTCTAATTCTAAATCTCTTTTCTTTCTAGCCAAGTGGCTTTCCTCCTTTCCGGTAAATTTAATCAAACACTTTTATTTGGTATTTGATTATGTATATATTATACTTCGTATTTGCGAGTTTGTCAATAGTTTTACTTCTCAAAATACAAAATTTTTTAAATAATTCTCGCAATATTGAATTAAATAAATTTAATGCCTACTATGTAGTGATAACTACAAAGCAGCTTGCAACGGCTTACAAAACAGATAGTAAACAGGTTTCGCAGGGGTTTAACACAAATAAAGGGAAATTTAATGAAAAAAGAAGATGCGAAGAAATTGTTTGAGGAGATGAAGGGAAGCCTAAATCTTAACGACTGGAAATAATATGATTTCATTGGATAGTTGACAATCCATTTAAAAATCCTTTAATTTTCAGTGGAAGTAGACACAAAATAATAAAAAATAGAAAAATCTTGACTTTAATATAGAGCAGATATAGAGTATTTTACCGATTAAAGATAAACCAAAACCCCCGAAAGTCTGTCAGACAATCGGGGTTTTTGATTTTACAGAAATAGAAATGGCGTCTTAAAAAATTGAATGGAAACTGGTTGACAAATATCTCTTAAAATTGTAACATACGCTCCTATTAAATAAGTAACTACTCTATTTCTTGACCTATTCAGTTAAAAGTGATGTATCAAGAATCAAAAAATTAGCTCTATGTAGATATAAGGCTTTTCCATCAATCATCAGCTTTGTAGTTTTCGGTAAATCGTTTCTGACTTCCCAGTACACATCATCACCGCTATACGCACAAATCGGTATCCCTAACTGGCTTTGAATCACAACCACTTGACCTTTTCCAAAGAAATTCTTATAGTGATTTACAATACCAGAAACGATAGTATTCTCGGAAATCTTACCACTTGCACTGCTTTGAATATCATTTAACTGAAATTCGGTATCTGGTTTTAATCCGCTTTCCTCAAAAATAACCGTATCTCCGCAACTTTGTAGTTCGTTTCCATCAATACTGATTGTAACTACAGAGGATAGTGCATATTCGATTGATTGGCTTCCATCAGACGAATCAATCACGGCTTCTTCAATAATATTTCCTGTCATTCCTACCTTGGTTCCGCTTGCAGTCAAAAACTTCTCTCCATAGTTGTCGTAAAACCGACACTCAAACGAGTTTCCAATAAGCTGACCCTTTATGTCATTGACACTGCTTTCCAGACTGGCAATGCCACAACCAGTCAAAGAAAGCAGTAGCACTAACATGACAATTAACATACGTTTTCTCATCTTGTGACTCCTCCGATTTCCATTTATTTTTTAAGTAATTGTATACCATCATTATTTTCAGACAAGTATTCTTTGATTTCTTTGGGTATAGGTTTACCTCCTACAAAATATCCAGTTCCGCAAAGACTTTATAAATCTTCGGGGACTGAATGGCGAACCAGTCAACCATTTCCTCATTTCTCGCCCATGAACCATCACACGCATTAGCAGCAGATTGCAATCCGCTTTCATTCAAAAATGCGTGCATTATCTCGTGCCTGAGCAATTTGGCGATGTAAAGCCGTTTTTCTTTTTCTGTGTAATCTTCAAAATATTCCTTCTCGTCAGTGTCAGCAATTATTATCAATGGTTCATCATCACAGCAATATCCGCCATATTTATTATCCTTTAGTATGTTATCCTCTGACATTTTGCGAACTTCAATGTGATATTCCGTGCCAAGTACATTTATTTTATCTTTCATTCCTACGCTCCAATCTACACAGTGTCATCATCTAAATGGATTATTCCACTACTTCCCAATCATCAGCTAAACAATCACGAATGGAAGGAACCCACATCTCATGGGAACCTTCTACTGTGCTAATTTGCAAATACGGCTCACACTTGAATAATTCTCCCTCGTTCATCCCCCATGCTTCAGCCGTCTGTTTATTGCATGGAATTCCTTGGGGATAGCCTTTCTGATATACCACAGACAGGCCCTTTCCGTTCCAACCCTTACGAGTCATTCTCTTTCCTTGTTTCAACAGCCGTAACGCTTCGCCAAATCTAACGGTATGGATATTCAAATCAATGTTACACTCTCCGATAACTTCCCACTCGTTAGAGGCGATATTCTGTAATGTATAAAACACATCTTCAGTTTCTCGGATATCCAACACAGTACCATCTTTACAATGCATAGCTACGATGTCACCTTCTTTCTGCCAATATCCTGTCCAGGACGGTAACTTTACCTGATATCCTGCCTTTAATGCTTCTAATGCCTTTCCAAAATTCATGTTCCCTTTCCTTTCTTTCATCAATTTTTATAATAATGTTTCCTTTTGTATCAATTCTGGATTGTCAAACATATTACCAATAACCTCAATTTTATCTTTCCACGGAAATGTTGCAGAATCATTTGAAACATCCGTCCAGTGAATTAAAAATGCTGTATTTTCTGCATCATATTCAATAAATCCAATAGACGGTTCTTTTACATTATGCAAATCCGTTCGTCTTACAATATCCCACTCAAAAATCTTCCTGCCGTTCTTGTCGGTCAAGCCGGTGTACTGGCAGACGGTTTTGGGGTCGACCAAAAACTCGCCCTCTAATTCCGGCGAATGGATATCCGTTTCATCTGCTAAATATCCCTCAATCCATGTTCCGTCAAGAGGTTCATTTGGTGATAATGTGTGAATATGTTTCCCTCTAAACAGGATTTGTTTCATCTCATGATTCCTCCAAATTCCATTTATTTTTCAGATGATTCTCTGATATCTGGTATATCATCATTATATTGATTGGTTAGCTATGGTTCTTGCTGATGTTAATGAAACTCTCCAATATCCTGTGCACCATCATCATTTGTTACATACAATGCACACTCCAGTGGGTGGTCTTTCCTTGGCTCAAAATAATACCAGTTTCCTTTTAATTCCTGCCAACCAGTTAAGGCATAGCCGTCCTGATTAAAATAGTATCGATGCCCATTGATGTTCTTCCAGCAGGAGTTTAGATAGCTACTCTCTGTATCCGCATACCACCACCCATTCTGGTCTTGATGCCACCCTGGTTTGTACTTAGGTACTTCCACTAACGACCAATCAGGTCTGCCGTATCCATCTATCTGACTATAAGATAATGGATACGACTTTTCCCAGACTCCTCCACCATTGGCTATCACACTCGCTCCGCTTCCCGTATTTCCTTCAATCGTATAAACTAAGTCTGCTGTGACCTGTTTCACAATTCCGGTATGGCAAATACGGGAAGAATTCCGAAAGAAAATCTGGTCGCCTGGCTGCGGATTCGTTTTGTGATATCTGCCTTGATTTTTATAGTATTGGGCAGAGGTTGGCGTGTAAGCACTGAATCCGCCGATTAACTGCCGTGTGGAAACTTGTCCAAAGGTCTGAACAAAACACCAGTCTACAAACATATCGCACCATGCCTGCCCCTGCAAAGAAGGGTATAAATCCCTGGCATATTTGGTATAATTGTTGCTGCCTGCATTGGC
>DEPC01000054.1 GCA_002358555.1 Hungatella sp. UBA3402
TTCCAGAGACAGCAGAGAATAGTCCTATACAGATTTTCCTGGAAGAAGAAAACTACTATTTGGCAAAAGGTTTTCTGATTGACTTAGGCTATGAGATAGAAGAAACATATATAGGTTTTGGAGAACGTATGAAGAGGGTGTCAGGTATCTCTGTTACGTTGTACAGAAAACTACCTTTTAGAACTGTTAAATATGCAAAAGGCATGATAAAATTGTTAGAAACTGCTCAGATCAGAGAACCTTATGAGAATATCTGGATGCTTCCTATAGAAAGTGAATTAATATATCGTATGGCAAGTGTAGTATATCGATATTCCATAGATGAGTTAACAATGAGAGAGGTATTGGAACTTTTCCTTTGTCATAAAGCATGGAGAGAAAACCTTGATGATGAAATATTTTGGAAAAGACTGGAAGAATTCAAGGTAGATACTTTGTCAGAGAAAATTTTAGACTTAGCTTATATGTGGTTCGGGGAGAAGACAGATACTTTTCTTGTAAACCATCAAGATGATATGATAGTATATGATATCGTAGAAGAACGATTATTGACTAGAGGGCTTGTAAATCACGAGAATGATGATCAGGCATTAAAACTTCAAAACTTGATTAACAAAGAAATTGAGAAAGAAAAGATAAAAGAAGGTAAAATTATCAAGAAAGAGAAGAGAGATGAATATTTTAATAAGTTGAAAAAGCAGATGAAATGGCTTTTTCCTGATTATCATTATATGTCTTCGATTTATTCTATATTGGAGAAAATCCCTGTTCTCCTTCCGGTCTGTTGGATCATTAGAGGAATGAGAATTTTTTGGAGATCTTTTGTTAAATGAAATAAACTGAAAAATCCTATGAGATTACCACAAGTATTTTAAGCTTTGATAATTTCATAGGATTTTTTAATTAATTTATCTCTTCAAGTCAGCTAACAAATTTATAGAATAATTTTCTACAATTTCCTGAAAAATAGTTACTTCTCTGTTTCATTTTTGTGCTGAAAAAGTGACTGAAGTTTCCATACAGAATTCATATCTGGTTTTGAAGCCATTTTATTTGTCTGTTCTGCTTCGGAAAGCTCTTCTCTAAGAATAGAAATCTGCTTCGGCGCATCAATAGCTAACCGAACACCATCTGATGCACATTCGATAATGGTAATTCGGATATTTTCTCCTATAAGAAGACTTTCATTTTTTTTACGTCGAAGTATCAGCATAATTGGTCACTCTCCATTACAGATGAAAAAGAACCTAATTTATGACAATAATCATAAGAGGTATTTTTCAAGATAATCTGAATTCCATGTCTTGTCTTTGGATTAATAACTAAAGGGCATTTTAAATTAACTGTATTTTCTAAATAATCATTTCGCAGTACGCAAATTACATAATAAGATAGTTCACCATTTTCAGTAGCATCCAGGCAAGCAAGTTCCTCCGGAGCCAAATCCGGAGAATAATCTGAACAGAGGACAAAAGGATTTATCAGTACAAATACTACATTGGAATCCTTCTCTGATACCATTAGAAGCATCGAATCATCATCTTCCTCTTCGTTGATACGAAGAAGAAGATAACGGGTTAACTTCGGAAAACCAAAAAGCCCATCAGGGAATGTAATAAGGTCTTCCTCATTATATTCCACTGGACCATAGTCTGTTTGTATTATCATATAAATAAACACTCCTAAGTGAATAAATTAACATTGCTGGCTGAATCTCCATCTCTGGGAGGAACATAGTTGAAATCACCTAAATATTCTATATGAACCTGAGGGCGTTGAGTAATAATTGTCATTACTAATGGTGGAAGATAAGTTAAATCTCCCTTAGCAACTCTCAATTCAAAAGACCCTCTTTGCACTGCATAGGAAGAATTGCTTTGTACAGAAATATCTGGTACTTCAACAGGATTAGAAGCTACTGCAGCTTCGGCAGAAGTAGTTTCTACCATAACAGGAGCTTCTGAGACAAGAGAAATAGACCCCTCTTGTACACTTGGCAATGGAGAGGATTGTATTTGACGGGAAACAGTCTGTTGAGAAGGATCATTAGAAGTTTCTACAGACGCATTCTTTTTGGAAAATGTGCGATTGATCCGTTTAATATCTTCTACAGATACAGTTCCCTGTCCAGCAGAGTTGCGAAATGAATTTTGCCGTGCAATAGCCTTTCTTCTTTCCATATCAATACTATTCGAATTGACTAAGCGAGCATTCTGCGAAAAACGTACCATGCGCATAGGTTCAGTTGTAATCTTAATAAGTTGTTCCATATACTAAACCTCCTTTCTCAAAAATATAAATCAATTAAGCCATAAAATCAAACAAAGAAGAGCTCATGAGTTTGGAGCCTACCTGAAGAGCTGCATTATAGGAATACTGATGATTATACATATCAATGATAGATTCATAAGGATCAGCTCCCAATTTATCTTTATATTGTGTCATTAAAGAAATTTTCTCAATATCTAATTTGTCCTTTGTATCTTCCAAAAGACGATATTTATTACCAAGGTCAGAATAAACAGTACTAGTAAGATGCTCAGATTCCGTCATACGAGTTATAACATCACCTAAAGCCTCATGCATAGTGCTTTGGGTCTGTTGAGTCCGGCCAGCATCTATATTATAATCAATTGTTTGGATAGATCGCCCAATAAGTCCAAGTGAACTGTTGGTTAGAGCCTCTTCTACATCACTAAGTGTAATTGCCTGGGTCTTTACTGCATCAGACGTAATTCCTGTCAGAAGGTTAATTCCTCCAGTATAGGTATCCAGAAGGGTATCTCTAGAACCAAAAGTATCTTTTTCTTGGATAGAACCGTAGCCGATATCAACACGCCCCTGTTCAGACATTGCCTGCAAAAGTAAGTCCTCTCTTGTTTTAGTACTGTTAGCAGTATTAGAAGAAGCTAAAGGAGTATCTGTTGGATTTTGAAGCTTAAACTCTGATGTTCCATCAGCAGCATTATAAGTTAGCTTAAACTCAAATTCTGTTGCAGAGCTTTCTCCAGGAAATGTATGTGAGTAAGTGAATGTAAAAGGCTTTGTAGGATCATCCCTATCATACTTAAGAGTAAAGGGAGTCACAGAAACATCATTTCCACCATAGATAAAGAACCCTTCATATTCCATGTTTAGAGCATCAATAATCTCATACTGTTTTTGATAAAGATCATCTCGGGTACTTTCCAAAGCATAATCTGTGGTAGTGCCTGTGCGGGCAAATTGTACTTGATTTTTAGCTCCAGAGAGGATTTTTTGAATATCTCTGGCCCCAAGTTCCTGTTGGTAAATTCGATTTTGGACACTTTTGATCAAAGATATCTTGTTTAAAGTGTCCTGATACTGATTATCAATCTTTTTCCCTGAATAATAGTTAAGAGGGCTTTCAGCGGCATTCTCATATGCCTCACCGGTGGAAACTTTATTCATACTTTTATTCAAATTAAAATGAACATTATTCACAGATGTAGTGAAATTTCTATAGGTTGATGAAGTTGTTACACGCATATGATACCTCCATAATATGTTTTTGTACAAATACAGGTTATAAACTACTTGAAATTACAATAAATTATCGTCCTACAACACCAGTACCATTGATAAGTGTATTTAATGCTTCATCAAGAGTTGTCATAAGACGGGAAGCAGCATTATAAGCAGACATAAACATCATCATATTGGATGCTTCCTCATCTAAGCTGATTCCTGAAATAGAGTCACGAGAATTTTGGATTCCATTTAAAACGATTACATTATTTTTTAAAGCTTCTGTATTGCTGTAAGAGTCATTTGCTAAGATAGCAGATGTACTATTTATAAAGTCCGCAAAAGAGTTATTTCTTAAGTTAATTGGGGTAGTAGAGTTTTTATCAAATAAAGGAGTATTATTAATAGTCAATTTGCTGTAAGGATAAGTTGCAGTCATTGCTTCCAACATATTCGATACTGTATCATTGGAGTTTTCACCTTGAGTACTGATATGAATAGTTCCATTAACCCAATCCTGACTAATACCAATATTTGCAGCCGTTATATCTGGATCTGTAGAATCTTCCTTGTTTGTAAGGATAGCAAACTTATTTGTTGTAGTACTATTAACGGCATCAGCATTGGCAGGAGGCTGACCATTTAGCCCTGTTGGTTCATATAAACCATTTAGCGTATTCATGACTGTTGCGAATGATTTAGCCAGATTATCTAATTCATCTCTATAATATTCATATCCTTTTACATTATTAACTGGGTCACCGGTTCCTTTTTTCCATAACATATCAAGACTTCCTTGAACAGAACCTGCCCCACTAGGAAATTGGTTTGTTCCATTAGATAAAGTAACAGAATTATTAGGAGCTGCTTTGGTGGGGTCTGTAAATGTAAGTGCTACATTGGTTGGATCATTGATATCTGCAGCAGTACCATCCTCCTTAGTCATAGTCAACTTTCCAATATTATCTCTACCTGTACCAATAGTACCCTCCACAAGGGTAATCTTGTGAGACGTTCCCTTGTCATCCACATAAGTCATTTCAACTCGTAAATCACTAGGCCAATCTTTTTTTGCAATAGCATTGCCTTTGCTATCTGTATGATAAGCTCCAGACGAATTTTCCAAACCGGAAGAATGGCTTCCGTCGAGTACATAATCCTGATAATAGCTGACTTCTATAGGAATAAAGCTGGCCAGTTCGTCAAGCAGAAGATTCCTTTCATCCATAAGTTCCAAACTTGGCTGACCATAAATCTGATTCTGTTTGATCTGTCTATTTAGTTGGCCAATCTGTTCCAGCATAGTATTGATCTGTTGCACAGATCCCATCTCACTGGTTCCAGTTCCGTCTAATGTACTGAATTCAGATTTTTCCGCTTCAGTAATCTTTCTGGCTCCATCATTTAGCAGATTTGTAAGGGCCTGCATTCTGCTGCGCAATTCGGATTCAAAGATTGGGTCATTGACATTCAGTGGATCATGCATAAGCTCCAAGGTAGCATTGATATTAGTAAAAGCCTGATTGATTCCTTTTATGTGACTTTCGTCAAGGAATCTAGATAGACGATCTAAAGAAGTCTGTATAGAATCTGTATACCCAGATTTTTGGATCTGACTTCGGTATTGAGCGTCAAGATAAGGGTCACGAATCTGAGTGACTCCATCCATCTTTACACCAAATCCTACAGAAATCTCAGAACCATTCATATAATGAGAAATAGGATTGGTATAGTTAAGACTAGAGGTCTTAAGCTGTTGTCTAGTATAGCCAGCGGTATTCATATTAGCCAGATTTTGTCCTGTGATGTCCAATCGTTTTTGATTAGCCTGTAGCGCAGACAAAGCAGTAGAAAAACCGGCAAATGTTGCTCGTATCATAGTATATCCTCCAAAATAATTCTTATATTTAATTTATGGGAATCAAAGGATTGATTCTCAATCAAAAATGCAAATATCAATTTCGATTAAAAGAAAAGAATTTTCTTTGTTTATATATAGAATTATAAATTGTCCATTATTTTAAGATTAATGAACTGATAGCGATTAGACATAGGTATTACGAATCTTGGAACGATAAGGGGAGTTCAAATTGATATTTCCAGCATTATCGTAACCGCTGCCTTCTTGCTTGGCAATGGCAACTTGCAGTTCATGGATTCGAACATTGATAATCTGTTCTGCTGCCTTTCGTGACTGTTGAAGTCGCTTTAATTGCAGTTCCAAATCATAAAAACAAGGACTTAACTGTTCAACTTGTGCGGGTTCAGCAATTTCTAGAATTTGGGAAAAAGTAAGAGAATTCCATCCTAATTCTTGAGCTAATCTGAGCCTATGCTGTTCTAATCCTCTGAGCTTTAAAATCTGAGCCTGTTCCTCTTGGATATAATCATCAAGAAATTCATGCTGTTTGAGAGAAGCAGCCTCTGCTTTTGCCTCTTCTATATAAGCTATATTTTCACAAAGCTCAGCTAATTCGTCAATAACAGCAATAAAATCTTCAAAAAGCTCTTGTGTATTTTGAATCATAAATATTAAATGAACTCCTTTCTATACTGCATATGATCAGCTTAAACCAAGCATCCGCCCTGCAATCCGCTGAGCATCTGTCTGATAAGTGCCATCTGCAATCTTGCGGCTAATCTCGTTCACTTTATCCTGGCTGGTCTCTCCAAGCTGTGAAGCAGTTTTGCGGGCCAACATCCTAGCAAAACTCTCATCATCATTAATGGTAGCTTGGGGTCTACGGATATTCACAGTATCATAATCGCCTCTTGCTTTGCGCGCAAGGGACACACGTTTCTGCTGTGCAGGAATAGGTGTGCGGTAAGAGGTATTCATTGCCTGAAATGTAATGTTCATAGTTGACCTCCCTTCGGGAAAAATAATGCACATAAATACTTTCTATCCTTATTTATCGGCATTTTTTGATGTAAGATAAGCAAAATAGAAGTGTTTAACTTTCAAATTTTTGATTCTACTTATTATTAAAAATTTAATGTTTCCTTAAATTTTTAATAAAGATGTAAAAATAAAGTTCATTTATCATCTTGTGTAAAAAGAAAAATAATAATATAATAAAATAGATAAATGCGCCGATATAGGTATTGCTTTTAGATTATTTCACGATATTTAAATTTTAAACATTTATTTTAAGCACATTAGAAAGCAAAAGTAATACAAAATATATTATAGGCAAAGCATTTTAGATTTAGAAAATTATAGAAAAGTAAGGTTTAAAGGTTGGGGGAAGTATGGCGAATATTTTACAGGTGACAACACCAAATGTAAATGATAACCGAAATATAATCAATCCTCAGGACCCTAAGCATAGCATAGGGAATCAGGCTATCCGTAATCCCGTAGATCCTACCAGAGTAGTTCGGGGAGACGGGAGAGATGGACAGGGAAATACTACCCAGGATGCACTGTTTAGTGTAGTTGACTATGAAAGTAATTATGGTGCATTTATAAAAGGGTTAGGAGAAGAAGGAGAACTGGCTGGTATCTTAGAACGATTGATGTTCACTGATATGGCTGCTATCAAAGATGCTGGTCAGGCAGAAGTGGTAGATTTAGTAGAAAAGTTTCTCATGTCCATGCGCATGGATTCTCCAGAAGATCTTCTTACTTTTCTCCAAGGACAGGGAGAACTGCAGGCTAAATTTAGTGGAGATTTTTTTGATAAACTTCGGTCAGTCTTAACACAGAGTTTGACAGAAAATGGTTTATTGTCAGGGGGACTTCAGGGAACGGAAGGAAGTTTAAGACAGGCATTATCTCAGGCACAAGGGTTTCCCGAGCCTAGTCTAGGACAAGGTGTGTTCCAAAACCAGGAATCTGCAGAGGCCAGCTTACGTTCTGCGATAGCCCAGATGACTCAAGCTCAGTCAGGTTCAGAAGGAAAGTTACCTCAAGGCGTTTATGAGAATAACCTACGTGCTATGTTTATGCAGGCAAGTCAGGCTGCTTTAAGGACTGGCGGTGGAGCGAAAGGGCTTCAAGAAGCAATTATGGCTTTCTTGAAAGGGTATAATAATTATTCTTCAGGAGGTCATCTTTTGCAGCAGATGCGTTCTTTGACTGATGATATCCAGCAGCTTTTGTTGCGCCCTTATCGTGAGGATTTTCGGGGGCTGGTAGATTCTATGAATTGGGAAGCACCAAACGGGGAAACTGCGCAGAATGCCCAGGTTTTAAATAAAAATATTATTCCATTTTTGTCCTCTTATATTTCTCAAACACATGATTATGGTGCAGTGAGGGAAGCTACGATGCTTCTTATCTTTCATGCTGCTAGGTATCAGGATGGAGATATGGGAAAATTAGAAAAATTGTTTGACCATATGATTAATGATCGGGAATTTGTCAGGTTATTTAAAGGCAATCCCCAGGAAAATATGGAAGCTGTGTTCAAAGCAGGGGCAAAAGAGGTTCAGCAGCAACGCTCTATGGCAGATTTTGCTGATGGATTGTCAGGATTACTTCTAAAGGGAGCCAATGGCAAGGCTGGATTGGAAAATGTTCAGCAATTCTATACAATTATGAATGGTATGCTTTTGAATGAAAGCGTATATATGCCACTTCTTCATTTTATCCTTCCTTTTCAATATGAAGGAAATAATGTAATGTCTGAGATGTGGGTGGACCCAGATTCAGAGAAGGATAATGATGATGGAGAACGTCAAGTCAAACTGTTTTTAAAGTTTAATATCCAGAGTGTAGGTAAATTTGAATTGGTGATGACTTTGCAGAGTCATGAGGCAAAGGTACAGCTTTTTGTGCCTCCTCAACTGGCAAATAAAGAACAGGAGATTCGGTCAGAAGTGGGAGACATCTTAAAGGATAATGGAATACGATTCAGCCAACTCATGGTTCGTCAGCGCGTCCGAGACCGAAGGGTAGATGAAGTTTTTCCTGAGATTCGAGAGAAGGAGAGGACCATCAATGTCAGAATTTGATGATTTGATACGACAGAAAGCAGTTGCTTTAAAATATAATCCTGATAAAAATGGGGCACCAGTGATTGTAGCTTCTGGTATGGGATATATGGCAGAGAAGATTACCGAGACTGCTCTGGCAGCAGGGGTCCCAGTTTATGAGGATGATTCTCTTGCCACATTACTTACCCAGCTTCAATTAGGAGCTGAAATTCCTGTGGAATTGTATCAGGCGATTGTGGATATCTATATCTATTTTCTTGGATATGTTCCCAAGGAAGAAGAAAAAGGAACCGAGGAAATGCTTGATGAAATGCAAGATGATACTCTTTTATAAAAATTTTCTCCATCTAAACAGAAATGGAAAGGAATGTGATTTATCATGCATCAGAAAATTAAGAGATGGGTAGCATTGTTTTTTGCCTGCCTTTTTCTCATGAATATACCGCTGGAAGCGATGGCAGCTACAAAGCCTATTAACACAGTAAATGTTAGAATATCATCAAAATTAAAACCAGGCACTCGGCTGCCAGAGATTCAGATAGGCAGTGGAAACGCTCCAGAAGAAGGAATTTTAGTGACGGAGACAGGCACTCATTTTAAAGTAATTGAAGCATCATGGATAGACAATTCTTCCAAGGAATTGGTGGCTGCTGATGAACCCAGGATGACAGTTACCCTTCAGCCAGATGATGTCAGCGAATATTATTTTCTGGCCAATTACAAGGAATCCAATGTAAAAGTCAGTGGGGGTTCCTTTGTGTCTGCAAGAAGGGACGGGGATAATCTGGTAGTGACAGTCAGAGTTAATCCTGTTAAAGGAACTTATGATTCTCCTAGAGATGCCTATTGGAATGACAAAAATCTTGGGGAAGCCAAATGGACCAAATCAGACAATGATTCTGGTTACTATGAAGTACAGCTTCTTAGAAGTGGAAAAAATGTCTTTAAAATAGATAAAACATCTGCTACTAACTACAATTTTTATCCCTACATGACCCAGACAGGTAATTATACTTTTAAAGTTAGAACCATTCCAGGAACCGATTTTCAGACGAAATACGGAAAAAGGAGCGATTGGGTTGAGTCTGGGGAATTAGATATTGGAGATAGGTATGTTTCAGATGGTAAAGGTCAGAAGAATTCTAACAGTACTGCGGTAAAAGGGACAGAACAAACGGTAGGTTGGTCAAAAGAAGGCGATGGATGGAAATATCGTTATCCAAATGGCAGCTTATGTACGAACCGATGGGAAAATATTAATGGATTATGGTACTATTTTGACAGTAATGGGAATATGGTTACAGGCTGGCAGCATATTGCAGGGGAATGGTACTTCCTTTATGACGATGGTCAGATGGCAGTAGGCTGGGCAAGGATAGGTGATAAATGGTATTATTTCCGACCTGAGAAAGAGGGAGGCTATTCCTTGGGTTCTATGGTATCTTCAGGTTGGAGAGTGATTGGAGGTTATTACTATTATTTTAACCAGGATGGGACCATTTATACAGGATGGCTAAATCTGGATAATAAATGGTATTACTTAAATATTTTAGATAATAGTCTTCAGGGAGCAATGTTTACGGGATGGATTATAAGAGACGAAAAGACATATTTTGCAGATTTCAATGGTGAGGTTGTAGAGGGTTGGTATCAGATTGATGGATTATGGTACTATTTCTACCCTGGTTCAAAAGAAATGGCTCGCGATACACAGATTGATGGTTTTTATATTGATTCTAATGGGGTATGGCGGTAAAATAAGAGGTGAATGGAATTGAGAAAGACAATTTGGGATAGCTTGGAACGGCTGGTAGTCTGCGTTGGTATCATGGCAGCAGTGCTGGCAGCAGGATATAGCTTAAAGACTTTTGCAGCGGACTCCAGTGTCATTGAAAATGTAACTGTTACCATTACAGATAATTATGGAGAACAAGAAGAAATTCTGGAGCCAACGATTGTGGTAGGAGGAACAGGATGTTCTAAAGGAGATGTTCAGTATAGCATTGCTTATGACAAATGGAAACCTGGCAAAAAGGTTCGTATGGATATTACTGTGGTTGCAGATGATGGAAAGGTATTTCCAACATCTCTAAACAGTACTCAGTGTAAAGTAACTTGAGCCAGTTTTGTGTCAGCAAAAGGGTTAGAAGATAACAAGCTTCAGGTAAAAGTTGACTATAAGCCAGTTATGGTCTTGGGAGATACCCAAAAGGCTGGGTGGAGTACTTCTTCTGGAAAGCGTGCTGTTTGGAGAGCTGTTCCTCATGCTCCTGGCTACGCTGTAGTTCTCTATGGAGATAATAAGGTAGTTAAAAGACTCACTGTAGAGGGAACCTCCACAGATTTATCTGAGTATATGAAAGATAATGACAAAACTTATTTTTATGAAGTAAAAGCAATTCCTATAACCTCAGACCAAAAAAAGTATTTAAAAGAGGGCGGATTTGTTGCAGCAGATTCTCATGACTATTATGAAGATGACAATGACGACGAGTGGAACAGTAATTCTTCGGATGGTGGTTCCATCAAAGGAAACAGTTATATTTTGCCTGATGGCTCGAAAGGTATAAATGCATGGAAAAAAGTGTATGATAATTGGTACTATTTCGACCAAAACGGTAATATGACAAAAGGGTGGCAATTTATCAATGGTTTGTGGTATTATA
>DEPC01000044.1 GCA_002358555.1 Hungatella sp. UBA3402
TCATTCTCCGTACTGATTCCGTTTATATTGGTAATGTCTTTCTTTGCAATCATTTCTGCCATTTTAAACAATGTGTTCCATACAGATTTAATCACACTCATCACAGTCATTATTCAGGAACCTTTGCGGGGTGTTGCTACAGGTGTGTTTGGATGTACTCTTATCTATTCCCTTGGCAACTTTCTATGGCTGTTTGGTATCCACCAGACAGTACTCAACGGCTCCCTTTTGGACCCGCTTCTGCTTATCAATATGACACAAAACATGGCAGCTTATGCTGCAGGGCAGGTAGTTCCCAATATTATGAATGCTGCATTTGTCCCTGCATTTGGCATGATGGGCGGTTCTGGCTCCACTCTGGCTCTAATTATTGCCACATTGCTTTTCGGGAAGAATAAGGCTACCAAGACTATCTGCAAAATGTCTGTAGCCCCAGGCTGTTTCAATATCAATGAGCCGATTATTTTTGGATACTCCATTGTTTACAATATCACTATGATTGTTCCATTTGTTTTGCTTCCGGCCATTGGCCTTATTATCGGATACATAGCAACCAGTTTGAATTTTATGAATAAATGTGTTGTTTACATTCCCTGGACTACCCCCCCATTGTTAAGCGGCTACTTAGCTACCAGCGGAGATTTTCGGGCTGTGATTGTCCAGCTTATAATCTTAGTAATCGGCGTATTCTTATATCTGCCATTTGTTAAAATCAATGACAGAGTACTGGCTAAATCTGCTGGTGGAGAAGAGTAATCTTACTTTTTTCTGTTCCCCTGTATTGGAAGATGAACCCTCCTCCATACAGGGGGTTTTAGTCCTTTCCTTCTGCTGATATTTATGATATTCTTATTAGCGGAAATATCAAAGACGCAGAGTAATCAGCTTTCATAGGGTAGCTGATTCAATGTCAAAATTTGTATGAACGTTTTAGGAGGAATCAATATGCGTGAACTGATATTTTTTGAACCTTATTATAAACAGGTACTTTGGGGCGGACATAAGATGCGCGATTTCTATGGATATCCTATTCCTGGAGACGACACCGGCGAAGCCTGGGCAATCAGTGCCAATCCTCATGGACAGAGCATTGTTCGAGGAGGAACCTATGATGGCCAGACTCTAAAACAGTTATGGGACTGCCACCGAGAATTGTTTGGTGATATAGAGGGGGAAGATTTTCCTCTTTTAGTTAAGATAATCGATGCAAATGACCATTTGAGCATTCAAGTGCATCCAGATGATGAATATATGTTCCGTCAAGGACAGGGAAACCTTGGAAAAACAGAGTGTTGGTATATTTTAGATTGTGATGAAGATGGAGATATTATTATCGGCCATCATGCACAGAATCAGAAAGAACTAGAGCAGATGGTAAATGATGGGCAATGGGATAAACTGCTTCGGAAGCTTCCTATTCATAAAGGGGACTTTTTCTATATTCCTGCTGGAACTGTCCATGCTATCCGAAAAGGCACATTGCTGTTAGAGGTTCAGCAAAACAGCGATACTACTTACCGCTTGTATGATTATGGGCGTCTCCAGGACGGCAAACCACGCCAGCTCCATGTAAAGGAAAGTTTAGATGTGATTTCCTGTCCCCATAAAAATATTGATACAAAAGGAAATCTGGAAGACCATGGAATTTATGAAGTTTGTACTCTGGTAAAAAGCCCATACTTTACTGTTACCAGATGGAATATAAAGACTCAGGCTTCTATCAGCCAGAGCTATCCTTTTATGCTCATTGATGTTATTTCTGGAAATGGGGTCTTGGACGGAAAGGAAATCAAGGCTGGGGACCATATGATGCTTCCCGCTGGCTATGGTATGATTCATACACAGGGGAGTATGGAGCTGATTACCACATATATTTAAAAATAAACCTATTGTCGAAAACAAATAGGCTTGCAACCCACCATGTTAAACTAAAAGAGGAGGTAAATACAACATGTTATTTGGGGCATTGGAAGCAGGAGGCACAAAGATGGTATGTGCTATTGGGAATGAACTGGGGGAAATTTTGGAGCGAGTTTCCATTCCTACAGAAACACCAGAAATTACTATGCCAAAACTAGAAGAATTTTTTTCAGGAAAAGGCATTAAAGCTCTTGGAATCGGCTGTTTTGGACCTATTGATTTAAACAGAAGCTCAAAAACCTATGGATATATTACCACTACCCCAAAGCTGCCTTGGAAAAATTATGATATCTGCGGATATTTCAGAGAGCATCTGGGAATTCCTGTTGGTTTTGACACAGATGTAAATGGCTCTATGTTGGGAGAGGCTACCTGGGGATGCGCTAAGGGACTAGACACAGCCATCTATATTACAGTAGGAACTGGAATCGGAGTAGGTGTGTTGGTTGGAGGAAGTCTTCTCCATGGCATGCAGCATCCAGAAGGTGGACATATTCTTATGCCCATCCGTTCTGATGATACTTATAAAGGAAAATGTCCCTATCACAAAACCTGCTTGGAGGGTCTGGCATCTGGGCCTGCCATTGAAGCCCGCTGGGGTCTGCCAGGCAAAGAATTAGCTGATAAAGAAGAAGTGTGGGATTTGGAAGCCTATTACCTTGCCTATGCTCTGACAAATTATATTATGATTCTTTCTCCTCAAAAGATTATTCTGGGAGGAGGCGTGATGCACCAGACCCAACTTATGGAAAAAATCCGCAGCTATGTCAAAGATATGATAGGAGGATATCTGGTGACAAAAGAATTAGAAGATTTGGAGAGCTATATTACCCTCCCTTCACTGAATGACAATCAGGGAATCCTTGGAGCATTAAAATTGGGTATGGAAGAACTAAAAAGAGGTTAAAACTAATAATTTTCTGGCATTTTACTAACCTGGTTTTGTAATATAGGGTTGTTGAAAAATGGCAAATTCATGCAATATATAGTATGGATATCTCAGAAATCACATACATATATGATAGAATTATTGCCATTTGCAACAACCCTTTTTCACTAAATTAATGTTAAATAAAAATACAGCCTAAAACAAAAAAATCCCTGAAAATCAAGGATTTCTAAAAGCGGGTGATGGGAATC
>DEPC01000102.1 GCA_002358555.1 Hungatella sp. UBA3402
ATTTTCAATTTTTCCGATATGGCTGACAGTCTCTGACTTGGAAATCAACTGAGGTATCTTCTCAAACATACTAAGCTCCTATATCCTTACATTTTCCAGTATATCCTTGATGTTCTCAATTTGTGTATTAACGCTGACATCTACAATCTCTTCTGGCATCTCTATAATACAGCTTCCTCTCTCTTCTTTATCCATTACAATAAATTTGATATTATCGGAAAGATGAGAGAGTTCATCAATAACTCCTGCATCAGCAGCCATCATCATATCATAATCATATTTGTCAATATAAATCTTGACCCATGCTGTCTTTTTCAACTTTTCTGTGGCAGAAATAATCATCTGTTTAATGACCTCTCCACTAGACTTTAGGCTTATATGGATTACTTTCTCTCCTATCGCCACAGCACAGTCTTTTAGTTCTTCCAAATAAGTCCGCAGACAGTTTTCTTTTGCTGTATCCACAGACTTTAATGCATGCTGCATATCCGCCTGGAATCCTGCAAGCTGTGCTTGAATCTCTTCTCGAAAATCTTGTTCTGCTTTTGTTCTACCTTCTGAGTATCCCTCTTCATAGCCTTCTTGATGTCCCTGTCTAGCAGCTTCCTCTTTCTCTTTCTGTGCTTGTATTTGGGCTTCTTCCAGAATCCGTTCGGCCTCTTGCCTAGCTTCCTCTAAAAGCTGTTCCCCCTCTTCCTTCCATTCTTCTAAAAGTTTCTCTCGATTCTCAGACTCTTCTTCATCTATCTGCTCGTCGTGGGTTGTTTCTTTTTTACGTCGCTTTGGCTCTGATTGAAGAAATTCATCTGGAGGAGGAACTTGCGTGGCTGCTTCTTCGTCCTTTCTTCTGCCATCAAGAGTATACTGAGGAAATACAGGTTCATAGGGAGTTATTTCTCGATTATTGAGCAGTTGTTCCAAAGGAGGCATATAATTTTCAATCGTCAGGCTTTTAGATCTCTCTGACTTTTTGATGATACGCCTAGACGATGATGTCATCATCTCCTCCTCCCTTCTTGATGATTACTTCACCCTGCTCTTCCAGTTTTCGGATAGTATTTACAATACGCTGTTGAGCTTCCTCTACATCTTTCAATCTTATATTGGTAGTAATCTCCAAGTCACTACGAACTGTCTCTGCCATACGCTTGGACATATTTTTAAAGAATATGCTTTTCATGTCGTCAGAAGCCGTCTTAAGGGCATAAACCACATCTTTACTCTCACATTCACGTACAAAACGCTGTACAGACCGATCATCCATGTCTAAAATATTTTCAAACACAAACATCTTTTCTCGAATGCTCTGTGACAAATCTGGATTCTTTTTGTCCAATTCCTCGAAGATTTTTCTCTCGCTGCTTCGGTCGATATGATTCATCATATCTGCCACATAATCAATACCACCCACATTGGTGTTATCTTCACTGGTGATGATAGTGGCAAATTTCCTCTTCATCTCTTCTTCTACAATAGCAATCGCCTCTGGGGAAACTCGGTCCATTCTCGCCATACTCTCAACAGCAAGGATTCTCTTTTCATCTGGAAGTTGCTCTAAAACCTTAGCAGCTTGCTCTGGGTCCATATAGGCCATAATAAGAGCAATTACCTGGGGGCGCTCATTCTGAAGGAGAGATAGTAAAGCCTTTGGGTCCCCTTTCATAAAGAAATTGAACGGTTTTGACTGTAAGGTCTTGGAAACTTTCTCCAAAAGGTTTCTGGCAGTGGACTCTCCAAAAGCTTTTTCCAATACATTTCTGGCATACTCCAAACCGCCGTCAGTCATCATCTTATGCGTCAGGCATAGTTTATAGAACTCATCTAATGTTGATTCTACTTGATTGTTGGTGGTCTTTCCCAGCTTTGCCACTTCATATGTAAGCTCCTCGATATCCTCTTCGCTTAAATATTTATAAATCTGGGATGCGCGGTCAGCTCCAAGGGATATAACCACCAAAGCTGCCTTACTTTTCGGGTCTGTTAAGTGGCCATCTCCTTCTGGTTTATTTTTGTTTTCAGCCACCGCCACGCTTGTGTCTGCCATTGTCGCTTTCCTCCTCTCCTCTTAACCAATCTTGAATCAGTTTTGCTGCAATCTGTGGATTCTGGTCTACAAAATCTCCAATATTTTGTTTCAGACGCAGGCTACGTTGCATACGCAGATTAAGAATTTCCTCGTTCTTAGTAAACTCTTCCTCCATCTGTTCCAGCTCAGGAGAAGTTGCAGTTGTTGCAGCCATATTGTTTGCAGCCAGTTCAAGTTCTTCATCTGACAATTCCTCATCTTCCACAAAGTCGCCGCCTTCCAGAACCATTGCATTCTTGCGTCGGCCTCTGACAAGAAGAAGAATGAGCAAAAGTAAAAGAAGTAAGATTCCTGCGCCTATTGCAATGAGGATTGGAAGTGGTATTGCCTGAAGCATGCCTCCAATTCCTGATACAGGTACATCTGGAGGATTATCTGGTATTAATGGAGTCTCCTCTGCAGGTCCAGCATCCCTGATAATCGTAACCTTCTGGTCCACAGTATCCACTGGAATACCAGCTGCATTGGCCACCAATCTTAAGAGCTGTTCCTGAGTGGGCTGATCCTCTCTATCTGTGGTGATAACAATACCAATAGAAGTATCTTCCAAAACACCTGGGTCAATCTGACGCTGTTCTTTCAATACATTGTAGAGCCATGCTCTAGATGCACTATTGCTACCATAAGTATCCGTATTTGCACCAGTACCGCCTTGATTGGTATATCTAGGAACATCTGCATTGGCGTCTGCTCCTACTAAGCCGCCTGCATTCTGATTGGCTGCGGTACTTCCTTCACTAGCAACCTCCTCGGTCTCTAAAAGCCCCACTTTATCTTGTTCATCAATCTTATCAGGAGTAGTATATTGAGTACTCTCTTGAATCAGCCGTTCCATATTCAGAGTACCCTTTACAGAAACTGCTACATTGCCTTGACCATAAAGCTGTTCTAAAACCCTTCTTACATTTGCAGCTATATTACTCTCTACCAAACTAGTTAAGCTGGTTAAATCAGAAGTAGTACCTGAGCCGCCGCTGTCTCCGCCTACTTCCAACATAGTCGAAGCATCAAATACTGCTACATTGGTAAAATTCATACCCTTTACAGCATGAGAAACTAAAGTTTTGACTGCTTGTGCCTTATCTGCTGTCAATGCACTACCATTTTCCATAGTAATCATAACAGAAGCAGAAGCATCTGCAGCAGACTGATCGTCCCATGCATATAGCGGCTCCGAACCTTCTGTAATTGTTACTTTCGCATCCCTCACTCCTTCAAATACTCTGATAGTAGCGCCCAGACGGTCCTGTAAATCAAATCGGGTAATAAGCTGTTTATCTGATTCTGTTGTCATTAAACCTGTATTATCCAAATACATATCATAAGCGAAACCACTTTTTGGATAACCTTTGCTTAAGAGATTTACCCTAGTTTGTTCCACTGTTGCCTCTGGAACCCTTATTGCACCATTGGCAGTATTGTACCGATATTCAATTCCTTCATCTTGGAGAAGGCTGACTACCTGTTGTGCCTCCTCCTGGCTGAGTCCTGTGAACAATGTAGAATAATCGGAATTGTTCCCCAAAAGATTCAACGCAAGTATCGCAATTAAAGCAATTGCAACGGTTCCTCCGGCAATTGCTTTAATGATTGTTCTAGTTTTTTCTGGCACATTCTGCCAGCGTTCTTTCAAATTCTGCACGTCTCCATCCAACCTTTTGTCATTTTCTATATCCTTTCAGGAAAATCCTCTTTCTATAGGCTCCTGCCTATGAATGGCAGAATTCCCATCGTGCATATCAGCGCGTTAAATCACTAAACTTTTAGACCATTAAACATTCAATTTAATCAGTTCTTCATAAGCTGATAATGTTTTATTGCGCAACGTTAAGAGTACATCCAAACTAAGGCTGGCTTTTGCCTCTGCAATGGGCAATGTATGGGCATCATCTAACTGACCTGTAGCCAGAAGATATTGTTTATGTTCTACATCTGCCTCTGTCTCTTTTACCTGATCTACCGCATTTTTAAAAACGCTCTTGAATAAAGATGCCTCTGCATTGACTGGAGCCATATTCTGGGCTTCGTTTAATCCCTCTCCTAGGTTCCACAGCTTCATGGGTGTAATAAATGTTGCTCCTTCCATAACTTCCTCCATCCTCTTTTTTCCCTATTGGTCTTTTTTTCTAAAATCTCCAGTCATCATTTTTGTATCTAAAATTGTCTTTTCTTTTCTAGACCCTCTCCATCATCCTTCCATTTGTGATAGTAAAGAAAGGAAAATTTACTTTTTATAAATTAAAAAAAGTCTACAAGCTTAAAAAGTTTTAGCAGCATTCCGTAGACGAGAAATGCCATTATTCAGAGAAC